>NZ_AYZJ01000050.1:0-83609 GCF_001436615.1 Lacticaseibacillus camelliae DSM 22697 = JCM 13995 | reverse complement strand
AGAAACAGACAAAACTTTATATTATTTCATTTGTCAACTTGACAGGGCCGAGTGCAGAACCAGGCGAACTTTTTTACTTGCGCCGGCCGCGCAGTGCATCAACTAGTTCCAGGATGCCCATCACGATCAGCATCACGCCGACAACTTGGAGCAGCGCCATGATCGACCGGAACGGATTGAATAACAGCACGAACCCGCAAATGGCCACCACCAAGCCGTAAAGAATCGTTGGAAACGGCGAGACGTTAACGTAAACCTGCCGGTCGCGCGCCGTGATGATTCGAGAAATCCCGTAAACCACCAGCATCAGACCGATCACGACAGGCAGCAGCGCCAGTGCCGGCCGCAGCATCACGGAGACCACCAGGGCCCCGACCAACAGGCCGCCACCGCGCCAAAGCGCACTTTGACTTTCTAGCGTACCGCGCTGTGCCCGCATCGCATCAATGAAGGCGGCCAGTGCGAGCAGGAGCAACCCACCCAGCAGCACATACTTCACCACGTGGTAAACCGACATTGGTGCCAGCAGGAACCACACGCCGACTAGCGCCAACACCAGTGCGTGCAACCAAGCATAACGTGTTAATTTTTCAACCGTATTTCGCATGGCAATCAACCTTCTTTACCTTAAGCCTAACACGTCAAAGCCCCTGACCCATCAGCCCAAGGTTGGATTTACCAGCGGCGGTGGTCCCAGCTTCGCCCGTCCACCTCGCCTTGCGCCTGCTCGAGCCGCGTCGCCTGAGTTTGGATAAACTGTCGCAGCGCCAAGAAAAAGGCGCGGTCTTCGTAAGCCGTCGCCTGCGCCGCCTGGACCTCGGCCTGGTCAAGCAGCCATTTCGTGGTTTCGTCCATCAGTCGTCCTCCCCTTCTCGCAGTTCGGCAATGGTGTGGCGCAGCCCGGCCAGCTGCTCCTGCCGAGCCGCCAGCGTCGTTGCCATCAGCGCCACGTGCTCGTCCTGTGTCCCTTTTTGGTCAAGCTGAGCTAAAAACCACGCCGCCTGGTCCGCAAAGCGGGTGGGCCGTTCGAGCGTCAGGTACTGCTGATACCGCGTCATCAGCTCTGCCCGCTGCTGCTCTGTGAGGTAGCTGAACTGGGCAATTTCCAGCGGGGCCAGCAGCTGCAGGCCGGTTTTATGCGCCAACGCCTGGTATGGACTCAGCAGCGTGGACATCGCGACCCCTTCACTGCCGCCGATTTGGTACGCCTGCTGCGGCTGACTGTATGACACGACCAGCCCTAACGTTTTGCCGGTGAGCTTGCCGCCGGCTTCGGCGTATGCAAACCCACGGGTCCACACAGCTGCCAGCCACTCGTGCAGGCTGGCCGGGGCCTGGTACCAGTACAGCGGAAACTCAAAAATCAGCCGGTCGGCGGCCTGGATCAGCGCCTGCTCAGCTGGAACATCAAGCGTTTTGATTGCGTCCAGGTAGTGCCAAGTGGCGCCTTTGACGCCGGCCGCGCTGGCCTTTAGGAACTGCTGCGTCGGCGAAGCGGCAAGCTGCGGATGACTGACAATGATCAGTGTCTTCATTTGGTTCCTCCCAGGCCTAATGCCTTCAGCAATTTCTTTTGCACCGTCGGCAGCGCGAGGCGCCCAAAATCCGCCGCCTTGACCCACTTGGCCGGCAGCACCGCCAAATCGAAGGCGGGACTGTCAGCCTGGACCAGCGTCAACTGCCACTGCTGATGGGTAAACGTGTGGCGGACCAGTTTGGCGCCAGTGACTTCAAACGTCAGGTGAACGTCGGCGAGCGCCTCAAAGCGGTCCGCGGCTTCCACCAACTGGTCCACCTCCAGCGCCGCGTCCAGCTCACTGCGGTCGACCAAGGGAAACATCCACAGATCCGCCAGCATCCCGGTGCGCGGCCGCCTGACCAGCAGGTACCCCTGGGGCGAGTGAATGACCAGCGCAAAGTAAGGCACCACCTTCTTCGGCTTCTTTTTGCTTTTCACTGGGTAATCCATCACTGTGTCACTCAGGTAGCTTTGATCGAAGGCGGCCAGTGGGGAGTGTGCGGGGTCCGGATCCTTGGCCCGCATGTAGCTGCTGCCCAGGTCCATGATGGCCTGGTTAAAATCACCGGGCCGCTTGGGGTCGATCAACTGCCGAATCAGCTGATCAAACAACTGCCGGGTCTGGGGCTTTGCGATGTCTGCATCGATTTTGAACAGCCGGGAAAACACGCGAAACGCATTCCCGTCAATCGCCGGCTCTGGCTGATTAAAGGCAATGCTGGCGATCGCCCCAGCCGTGTAGGGCCCGATCCCCGAAAGCTGCCGCAGCTCCGCGGCAGTGCGTGGGAACTGACCGCCGTAATCCTGAACGACCTGCTTGGCCGCCTGCTGCAGGTGCCGTGCCCGCGAGTAGTACCCAAGGCCTTCCCAGGCCTTCATCACCTGGTCCTCTGGGGCCTGCGCCAGCGCCTGCACAGTGGGAAAAAGCTGCAGGAAGTGCTCATAGTACGGAATCACCGTTGCCACTTGCGTCTGCTGCAGCATCGTTTCCGAAAGCAGGATGTGATACGGGTCGTGATCCCGCCGCCAGGGCAGGTCCCGTTTTTCCTGATCGTACCAGCCCAACAGCGCCCGGCGAAACGCCGTGACTTTTGCTTTTGACCAATTCGGTGCCATAAGTTCACCCCCAACAAGTTGCTCGTGCAGCCGGTCCTGCAAGCGCTCCCATGCTTTGCTATAATCAAGTTATTCACGAAACGGAGGAACGCTTATGAAGATTCGCATGATCGCGCTCGACATTGACGACACCTTACTGACTTCGACCCGCAAAATCCTGCCCAGCACGAAATCGGCCGTTCAGGACGCAGTGGCCCGGGGCATTAAGGTCGTCCTCTGCACCGGGCGCCCACTGGCCGGGGTGACCCCTTATCTCACCCAGTTGGCGCTGACCGGGGACGACCAGTACGTCATCACTTACAACGGGGCTGTGACCGAATCACTCGCCGGCCGCGTGGTGGCCAAGCATCTGCTTGATAACGCCGCCTACCGCGAAATCACGGCGCTGGGCCAGCGGTTAAACCTGCCAACCAACGTGCTGGACGAGCATTCCAACATTTTCACCGCCGATCGCGATGTCGACTGGTGGATCGTCGAACAGGCCGCCGAAAACCAGGCCGGGCTGTTCATTCGGGACCCGGATGAGCTGCCAGGTGATTTTGCCATTGCCAAAGGGGCGTATGTCGGCAAGGAAAGCTTACTCGACCAGGCGGAACAGGCTGTTCGCCAAGCCCTTGAAGACCGGTTTTACGTCGTGCGCGCTGGCCGCAATTTTATCGAAATCATGGATCCTCACGTGAACAAGGGCCAGGCGCTTCGTGACCTGGCGCGGGTCCTCGACCTGACCCCGGATGAAATCATGGCTGTGGGCGACGAGGGCAACGACATCGCGATGTTCGACGTTGCCGGGCTGCCTGTGGCGATGGGCAACGGCACCGCCGAAGCCAAGGCCCACGCCAAGGTCATCGCCGGCACCAATGATGAAGGCGGCCTCGGAGAAGTCATTCGTCAATACGCGTTACAGTAAGCTAAAAGTCAGCCCCGGCTGACTTTTTTTATTGCTGATAAAGCGCGGTCAGCTGCCCTGCCAGTGCGGTGACCGCGCGCTGCGTGGCCTCCTGGGTCAACAGCTGCTTAGTCGCCGCTTCGTCCAACAGCACCAGTGTCAGGATGCGCAGCAAATGCTTCAGGACCGGCTTGGCTTCTTGTTCAGCCAGGCGCCCCGGCCGGTTCAGCCCGTCCGCGGTGGTGCGGATCATCATTAGAAATAACGAAATGTCGATCGGGTGGAAAATCCCACGCGCCATCCCTTCGTTCAGGTAGGCAGCAAAGCGCTCTTCCCACTGGTGCAAAGCGGTTTCGATCCGGCGCCGCTGGGCTGGGTACGCGTGCCCAAGGTCATCCAAAAATGCCGGACTGTTCGAACCCAGAAGCATCAACTCTGTCAGCAGCCAGTGCGGCAGTGCTTGGACTGTCCAGTCTTGACTCGGCGTGCGGCCTTGCGCACTCGCCAAGGCCACGTACTGATCCACGACGGCCACCACCACTTCATCCCGACTGGAGAAGTAAAGGTAAAGCTTTCCGCGGCTGACGCCCACCGCCTTGGCCAGCGCAGCCATCGACTGGCCGGAAAGCCCGTTGCGCAGAAATATTCGGTTGATTCGCGCCACTAACTCCTGGTGGCGACTTCGCTCATCTGTCATTACGGCCTCCGCTTACTGCATCGATTATACCCCCGAGGCTGAATCTCAACAAATTAGACAGAAGCAATTCAATGTGTTCAGCGCGGGTGCTCAAAGCGTGCAGAAAAGGCCAGCATCAGATGCTGGCTCGGATGATACCCGATGATTCGGAGTTATTGCGCAGGCTTGCCCTCGGCAATGCGCTGAAAGTTGCTGCGCAGGGAAGCATTCTGGGTCTCGCCGGCAGTCGGGGCGCCGTCGCGACTTTGATCCACCAAGACGAACGGCTGCCCCTCATGAAACGTGAAGAAATAGGTGATGCGGCTCGGCAACGGTGGCTCAGTGCCATCATAGTTATAAATGGCCACCACGTTATAACTACTGCTACCTGTGCCATCAGGATGCCACGCAAGCAGATTCGGCGTGTTGTTGACCAGCTCCTGTGAAAAATCCGTGGGATAGGTCGTGCCCACCGAGGTTTTCAGTGGGTGGACGCCGTCATACTTCGCGTATGACTGCCCCATGGTCTTTGCCCAAGCATTGACGAAACTGGTCAAGGCCGCATCCTTACTACTGTCCCATGGTGTGGCCGGCTGTGAGCTCGCTGCTGAAGCCGCGGTGCTAGAGCTGCTGCTTGCCTTGCTAGAACTGCTGGTCGGGCGACTGGACTTAACCTTGACATGTTCCTTGGTGCTGGATTTGACCTTGGCACTTTTGCTCGGTGCCGCAGAATCTGACTTTGCGGCGCGCTGACCGCATCCCGTAAAGATCAGCGCACTCAGTAGTACGGCGGCAAAAATCCCCCAATGCCGCGGTGTTGATCGATTCATCTGTACTCCTCCATTCTCTTGACCTCAGCCATTGCCAAACATTCACCCACTTATACCCGGTCTTTTGCTTCATGTCAAACCTTTTGACCTGTTCGCCTTAGTCAAGGCATTGCCCTTCGCCATAGATAAAAAATAGCCGCCATCACTGGCGACTACAACGTGTTTTAAAATTACTTTTCATCCTCGAGCTTCTCGGCTTCTTTGTCGATTGTGGCAAACCCTGACTCAGTCTTCTTTACTGGATGCTCGGCACGCTTCTTTTCAACTTCTTCGATCATTGCCTTGCGTTCCTGTTTACTAAGCTTTCCTGCCATTATTCTCGCCTCTTTTACAGTGGCATAGAGATGAGAGATTGACCTCTCAACACATCCAGTGTACCACTTTTGGCAAAAATTAGCACACGAACATGGCAGCTGCTAATCACCGGTCGGCATGTGCTTCCCTTAGCGTGCTTTCACCAGTGCCGCTTGCGGTCACCTGCAGCTGATCCGGCACGCTGGCGCGCAGCTCGGCAACGTGGCTGATGATCCCAATCATCCGGGCCTGGCCCTCGATGGTTTCCAAGGCCTCCATAGCGGTGTGCAGGCTGGTGCTGTCAAGCGAGCCAAACCCTTCGTCCACGAACAGGGCATCGATCGATACCCCGCCGGCTTCGCGTTGGATCACCTCGCCTAACGCCAGCGCCAAACTCAGCGCCGCGATGAAACTCTCACCACCCGACAAAGTGTGCACGGACCGAGTCGCCCCGACCTCATCATCGTACACATCGATTTCTAGACCTGAATCGTTGCGGTGGCTGCCAGGCTCCTGGTGCAACTGGAACTGATACCGGCCGGCAGTCAGGTTGCCAAGCCGAGTGTTGGCCACGGTCAGCACTTCTTGCAGGTAGGCGCGCAGAACAAAGCGCTCCAGCGATAGCTTGCGCTCGTTGTTCCCATTCATGACGCTGGCAAGGGCAGACAACGACTCGGCGCGCGTTTGGGCGTCCTGATTTTGCGTGTACGCGGCGTCGATTTGACTCAGCAGGTGCTGGTCCTGTTGCAAGGCACTTTGGGCCGTTGCCATGTCCGCCTGGGCCTGACTCTGTGCTGTGCTGGCCGCCTCGCGCTGGCGGGCCAAAATGGTGAGGTCAGGCGCTTCGGCATCCCCGATTTGGGCCTTTGCCTGCTTCAACAGGGCGGTTTGCGTCGTCGCTGCGGTCTTTGCCGATTCTAGGTCAGCCCTGATCGCCGTGATTTGATCGACCTGATGCCGCAGTTCGGCAAAGTCGGCCACCGTCGCGCCGTCGAGGTTGTCCGCTACCGCCTGTTCAAACGCCGTCTTGGCAGCTGTCAAGGCGGTTTGTGTCTGCGTGTGCTGGCTGTCCTGCGCGGTCTGCGTCGCCTTAGCGCTCGCCACCGCCTGCTTGGCGGTGCTCAGCGCGGTTTCGCTCTTGGCCTGGTCATCCGCAAACGCCTTCAGCTTGGTTTGCAGTCTGGTCAGCTCTGCGTTAAGCGTCGAAAGCGACGGCGCATCCTTTGGCAGTGCCTGCTGTGCGGTCTTCAACGCTGACTCGGCGCCGGTCAGAGCCGCATCCGCACGGTGAAAGGCGTCATCAGCGTGCTTAAGGGTCGCTTCTGCGTCTTCCTGATTCGTCTGCAACTTGGCGGCCTGCTGCTTCAGCTTGGTCAGCTGCCTTTTTTGACTGTCGGCTTCTTGCTGGAGCTTGTCCACATCAGCCGTAAGCTGCTGGAAAGCCTGCTCGGGATCGCCGGTAGCCGCCAATTCAGTTGCAAGCGCCTGCTCCTGGTCTGTGAGCTTGGCCACAGTGGTTTGCGCTTGCGCCAAGTCCGCCTTGCCGCTGGCCAAATCTGCCTGCGCCTTTTGCCGGGCATAATCCGCTTCTTCAACCTGTTCATCGGTCACCACTGCAGTTTCAGTCGCAACCGCCGGATGGGGGTGCTCGGTACTGCCGCAAACCGGGCACGCTGCACCTGGGGTCAGCTGGGCCGCCAGACTCGCGATGCGCGCACGCAGCTGATCATCGTGCAACTGGGTATAGGCTGCCTGGGCCGCTTCTGCCGCAGCGTTTGCGGTTTTGACCCAAGCTTGCGCAGTCGCGACCTGGCCTTGTGCGGCCTTGAGCTCACTTGCGACGTGACGCCACTGGTCATGCACCGGCTTCAGCGAAGCCAGTTGCTGCGCCTTGGTCTGTAGCACTGCCGTCTGATCAGCCTTAGTCAGCGTTTCAAGCGCGTCGGCGTTAGCCTGAAGTGCCGCCTTCGCCTGATCGACCGCGTGTTGGGCAGTCTGTTGCTGTTCTAACGTTTCTTCTTGCTGGTTCTGCGCCTCACCTAGCGCCTGCGCCAGCCTCGCCACGCGTTCCAGCTGTGGTCGAATGCTACTCAGCTGCGTTTCCCGCTTGCTGGCCGCCGTCATCTCATCGGTTTGCGCGGCGAGCGCCTGCTTGGTTTGCTGGGCTTCCGTCAGTGACTGCTCAGCCTGCTTCAGAGCCGCTCTGGTATTGGTCAGAGCCGCCTCAAGCTGCGTTAACTCCGCCTCTTGGCTGATCAGGCGATCCGCATCACCGCTGTGGGTGTCGACCCACTCGAGCTTGGCCAGAAGCGCCGTCTTTTCGGCGCGGGCTGGGCCGTCAGCCGCCAGCCTAGCCAGCGCGGCCTGGGCCGCCTGCTGAGCATCAAATGCCTGTTGCAGCTGCTGCCCGCTTTGGTATGCCGTATTGGCCTGCTCATACTTGGCCGTTGCCTGCTTCAAAGCAGCCTGCTGTGCACTTTGCTGAGCGGTCAACGCCGCCACGGTGGCCTTCATGGCAGCGATTTGGTCGCTGAGCGTCGCGCCATCGGCAGGCCTTCTGTCCGCATCGTAGGCAAACTGACCGGCCAAGGTGACCAAGCGGTCTGTGGCCTGCTTGACCTTGGCCACTGCCTCCTTGGCTTGCTGATTCATCGCGTCCTGCCAGCGGGCGTACAGACCGGTGCCAAACAAGCGCTGAAGAAGCTTCCCCTTATCGTCAGAATTGGCGTCAAGGAACTGACGGAACTGGCCCTGCGGCAGCAAGATGATCTGCCGAAATTGGTCGGCGTCCAAGTGCAGCAGCTGGTTGATTCTCGGGGCAATATCCCGTTTCTTGGTCCACTGACCGCTTTCCTTGCCGTCCGTGTAAACGGTCAGACACGCGTTCATCGGCTTGCTCGTGACCCCGCCCTGCTTTTTGGCCAGCAGTTGGGCCGGCTCGCGCCAGATCTCGTAGTCGTGGCCGTTGTGGTGGAACCGCAGCGTGACGCGGGTCTTTTCCTTGGGGGTCGCAAAGTTCGCACGCAGCTCCTCGCCGGTGCGCTGGTCGCCTGACGTGTCCCCGTACAGGGCAAAAACCAACCCATCAAAAATGGTGGTCTTCCCGCTGCCGGTATTGCCGCTGATCAAAAACAGCGGGGTCTTCGCAAAGCGCTCAAAATTGACCGTCGCGTTGCGGTATGGCCCAAAAAATTCCATTTGCAAAGTCTGCAGCTGCATTAGTCTTCCCCCTTTGCCTTGGTCAACGCGGCTTTAGCCCACGTCAGTTGTTGCTCACTTAACTCCGCACCGGTCACTTGCGAAAAGAACTCGCCTAGCAGCTGCGTCGGCGCCAGCTTGACGTTCGTCTGGACGACCTTCCCGAGGTCCACGTGGCGCTTGCGATCCAGCCCAATCAACCGGGGAAAGACTTGGCGCAGCTTGGCCATCACGTTGGGGATCACCTCGACATCAGTCAACGTCAGCGCCGTGTACGCTTCTTTCTCCGCCTCACTGAAGTTGGTCGGATCCGCAAAATCGGCAAAACTGCCAGTCAGGTGTTGCAGGTCATGCAACGGGGCCAAACTGACAAACCGGCGCTGCATGGTGGCGGTATCGATGATGTAGACGCCTTTTTCCTGCGCCGCCTCGGACACCGAAAACTTCAGCAGCGACCCGGCATACTGCACCTTCGCATCATCGAGCGCGTGGCGGTTGTGCAAATGACCCAGCGCGACGTAATCGAATGGCTGCAGGTCGGACACCGCCACGGCATCCAACCCGCCGACGTTGACCAGGGTCTCAGAATCCGAGTGGGCACTGCCGGCCGCAAAAAAGTGGCCGACCAATATGTGCTTCTTGGTCGGATCGAACTGCTGCACCATTTCCTTGCTGATGCGCTGCATGGCCTTGTTAACGTTTGTCAGGCTGGGGTCGCCCAGCACCTCTCGCGCCTCATAAGGCTCGAAGTACGGCAGCAAGAAGAACTGCGTATCATCGATCACGATTGGTGAAAAGGCGTCCTTCAGTGTCGTGCGCATGTACAGTTGCGTGGCCGCATACCACTCCTGCCCGGTGCCCAGCCGCACGCCGGAATCGTGGTTACCTGACACCACTAAGAGCGGGAACCCTTCCTGCCGGTTGAGGCGAAACAACATCTGATTGACGCGTTTAACGGATTCCTCACTCGGGTTGGCGCGGTCGTAAAGGTCGCCGGCGATAATGATCGCATCGACGTGTTCTTTTTTGGCAGTTGCGACCAGTTCCTCAAACACCGCGTCCTGATCCTCGGCCAGATCAAAGCCTGCCAAATTCCTCCCGATATGCCAATCGGCAGTGTGCATAATACGCATGTGATGACCCCCATTTCTATGCTCAATTCAAACAGTTGTTCGCCCCACTGTCAACGGATTTTTTCCAAACTTGACAGCGCTTTTTCGGTATACTGGTCGCGGGAGGTGCACCATGAAAACTTTCATCTTCGACATTGACGGCACCCTGATCAACTCACCAGCCATGTACCTGCACGGGCTGCAGCAAACCATGCGCCGCCACGGCAAAGATTACGCGCTGGCGGACCTGACTTTCTCAAACGGGGTCTCGTCTGTTGAGACAATGACGCGTTTGGGCTTCACTGATCCTCGCGAAAATGCCGCAGCCATTGAAGAGTGGATCAGCGACTCCATGGCGTTTGCCGATCGGTCGGGCTGGATCCCGGGGTTTCCCGAGGTCTTGACCCAGCTGCGCCAGGCCGGCGCCACGCTGGGCATTGTGACAGCCAAAAGTGCGCACGAATTTGCGCTTGATGATGCGCGCTACCACTATAGTCGCTACATCGACACCTGGGTCACCGCGGGTCAAGCCAAGCGCGACAAACCTGCAGGGGATCCGATTCTCCTGGCAGCCCAGCGACTAAATGCTGACTTAGACGACCTGCTTTACGTCGGCGATACCCTCACCGACGCCCAGGCGGCACACGACGCCCATGTGGCGTTCGGCCTGGCCGCCTGGACGACCCCGAAACCCACGCCGGCGTTTGCGCCCATCGCCCAGCGCTTGACCCAACCTCGCGACTTACTTGCGCTGGTCTAAAAAAAGCGTCTCAGGCGCCCCCGCCAACGGCACTGGGGGCAAACTTGAGACGCTTCTTTTAATAGATGCTGGCGACCTGCGCCTGTGCGACTTCATGCGCCATGAAGTCGTCGTAGGTCGTGTCCGCACGGTCAACAATTCCCTTGGGCCCGACCTCGATGATATGATTGGCGATGGTCTGAATGAACTGATGGTCGTGGCTGGTGAAAATCAGTGAGCCGGAAAAATCGATCAGCGCATCGTTCAGCGCGGTGATGCTTTCCAGGTCCAAGTGGTTGGTGGGATCATCAAACAGCAGGACGTTCGCCTTGCTCAACATCATTTTGGCCAGGTAGGCCCGCACTTTTTCGCCCCCGGACATCACCGGCGTCTGCTTGAGGACATCATCACCGCGGAACAGCATCTGACCGAGAAACCCGCGCAGGAACGTGTTGTCGGACTCCTCCTTGCTGGCGAACTGCCGCAGCCAGTCAAGGATGTTGAGGCGCTCGTCGCTGAATTCGGGATTCAGGTCACGCGGCATCGAGGCGCGGCTGGTGGTCACGCCCCAGGTCACACTGCCCGTGTCTGGCTGCATCGTCCCAGCCAAAATCTGCATCAGCACACTGGCCGTCACGTCGGAGCGGGAGATCAGCGCAGCTTTATCGCCCGGCCGCAGGATGAACGAGACGTTGCTGAGGATCTGCTCACCATCGATGGTCTTGGACACATTGGCCACGCGCACCAGGTCCTTGCCCAAATCGCGCTCTGGAGTGAACTTGATGAACGGGTACTTGCGACTTGAGGGCTTGATGTCATCCAGCGTGATCTTGTCCAACTGCTTCTTCCGTGAGGTGGCCTGCTTGGACTTTGATGCGTTGGCGGAAAACCGTGCAATAAAATCTTGAAGCTGCTTAATCTGCTCTTCCTTTTTGGCATTCTGCTGGGACCGCAGCTGCTGGGCCAACTTGGAACTTTCCAGCCAGAAGTCGTAGTTCCCCACGAACAGCTCAATCTTGCCGAAGTCGACATCGCACATTTCGGTGCAAACCGCGTTCAGAAAGTGCCGGTCATGGCTGACGACCAAGACGGTGTTTTGATAATCGGCCAAGAAGTCCTCCAGCCAAGCAATCGTCTGCGGGTCCAGCCCGTTGGTCGGCTCGTCCAGCAGCAGCACATCCGGCTTGCCGAACAGTGCCTGGGCCAGCAGGACTTTGACCTTCTCGCCTTCGGGCAGTTCGGCCATCAGCATCTGGTGCTGCGCTTCCGCGATCCCCAGGCTTTGCAGCAGCTGACTGGCATCGGATTCTGCATTCCAGCCGTCCATTTCCGCGAACTCGCCTTCCAGCGCCGCGGCCCGGTTCCCATCGGCTTCGGTGAAGTCGGCCTTTTGGTACAAGGCATCTTTTTCCGTCATCACGTCGTAGAGCCGCGTGTAACCCTGCAGCACCGTGTTCATCACGGTTTGGTCGTCAAAGGCAAAGTGATCCTGCTTAAGTGAGCTCATGCGCTCGTTGGGATCGAGCGTGACGCTGCCGGTGGTTGGCGTCAACTGGCCTTCCAGGATCCGCAGGAACGTCGACTTGCCTGCGCCATTAGCGCCAATAATGCCGTAGCAGTTGCCTGGCGTGAACTTCAGATTAACGTCAGAATACAGGGTCCGATCGGAAAAAGTCATCGAAACGTTGGAAACAGTTAGCACTTCGCTACCTCGCTTTTCTTCTATAAATGCACTACGTTCGCACAATCATACCAAATGGCCGGCGGTTTATCAACGCGGCCCGTCAAAATGCGCAAATTGGCCATTTTACTTTTAGGATGCCGAATTAACTGGATGTTAGCGCTCTTATCGTTCGTTTATGGCTTTGACTTTTTAGGGCCGGACTGCTAAGCTATTGACATCGTCAGTCGGTACTGAGAGATAGTACGGCAGTCTCCTTTTCGCTCAGAGAGTGATCCACATGGTGTAAGGATCATCGAAAAGTCTGCAAGAATGGCTCTCAGCAGGGTGGTGCCGCGCGCCTTAAGCGCTTCGAGTGGTCGCTGTGGCGGCAACTTAGGTGGTACCGCGCAACGTCGTCCTAAGCAATTGCTTGGGGCGACGTTTTTTTGATTGAGGATGGAGTTGGCCGTTCACCCGCTCGTCCAGTTTGGGCCGGCGTACATTATTTATTTTTCTAGGGGGAAATGCCTTATGGCAAAAAACAAGCAATCATCTAGTGAGTTGTTCAGTGTGAGGACCGTTGTCGCCATTGGGATCGGTACCGCGCTCATCTTTATCCTGAAGCGTTGGGTGTCCATTCCAACCGGCTTTCCCAACACGAACATCGATACCTCTTACGGCTTTTTGGGCTTCATGAGTGTGCTGTTTGGCCCGGTGGCCGGCTTCATCATGGGCTTTCTCGGCCACGCGCTGAACGATTTCACGCAGTACGGCACGCCGTGGTGGACCTGGGTGGTCACAACCGGTCTCGTCGGCGGGGTCATCGGCCTGTTCTGGAAGCGGCTGGACGTGTCGAAAGGCGACTTTGGCAAGAAGAAACTGATCGGCTATAATGTCGTGTCCGGCCTGACCAACCTCGTCGCGTGGGCGGCCATCGCGCCAACGCTCGATGTGCTGGTGTACTCGGAGCCGGCGAACAAAGTGTACATCCAGGGCCTGATCTCTGCGGTGTCCAACGTCATCTCCGGCGCGGTGATCGGCTCCATTCTCTTGGCCGCCTATGCCGCATCACGCACCCGGTCCGGAAGTCTGAAAAAAGAAGACTAGCACTGCTGACAGGAGGCCGACACCAGGCTCTTCGTCAAAATGCTTCAAGCACGCCAATTACCCACTGCGGCGCCAGGCGATCCCGCTTGGCGCCGCACTTATTGTGAGAAAGGATCATCATGAGTAAACCTGCGATCATTTTCGATCACGTCAACTACCAGTACGACAGCCAGGCCGAGCCGACGCTGCACGACATTAATTTGACCATCAATCAAGGCGAAAAAGTCCTAATTATCGGCCCCAGCGGCTCTGGCAAGTCGACGCTGGGCAGCCTGATCAACGGCCTGATCCCACACGCCATTCCCGGCAAAATCACCGGCAAAGTGACGGTCATGGGCCAAGACGTGGAGAGCGCCAGTCTATTCGATCTGTCACTGCACGTCGGCACTGTGCTTCAGGACCCTGACAGTCAGTTTGTCGGCTTGACGACCGCCGAAGATATCGCTTTTGCGATGGAAAATGACGCAACACCGCAGGCCAAGATGAAGACGCGCGTCCAACAGTGGGCCACGACCCTGGGCATCCAAAACCAGCTCGGCCAATCCCCGCAGGCCTTGTCAGGCGGGCAAAAGCAGCGAACCGCCATGGCCGGCGTGCTCGTCGACGAAGGCGACATCCTGCTGTTCGACGAGCCGCTTGCCGCCCTGGACCCCGCTGCAGGCAAGCAGTCGATCGCGCTGATCGACGACCTGCACCGCCGCCTGGGCGTCACGGTGGTGATTATCGAACACCGCCTGGAAGAAGTGCTGGCCCAGCCGGTCGACCGGGTGATCGTGATGCAGGAAGGCCGGATCATCGCCAACGAGACGCCAGAGGCCTTGCTCAAGACCCCGCTGCTGCGCCAAATCGGTTTGCGGGAGCCGCTGTACCTGGAGGCACTCGACCTGGCAGGCATCGACTTCAACGACACGACTGGCATCACCTCGGTCAACACCATTGAAGCGCCTCACCTAAAACAGCGGCTGGGCGATTGGCTGACAGGCGAACCCGAGCACAAAAAACCGGCGGGCCTCAAACCCCTGTTACAAATCACTGATCTCACGTTTGGTTACCCCAAGGGCCCCAAACTGTTCAATCATTTTGACCTGACAATCAATCGCGGTGACATGCTGGCCTTGGTCGGCGAAAACGGCGTCGGCAAAACGACCCTCAGCCAGCTGATCACCGGTTTCGTCAAACCGGACGCTGGGAAAATGACGTTCGGCGATGTCGATCTGGCCACGCAATCCGTCAAGGAGCGCGCCGACAAAATCGGCTACATCATGCAGGACCCCAACCAGATGATCTCGAAGATCAAAATTTTCGACGAGGTCGCCCTCGGCCTAACGCTGCGCGGCGTGGATGAAGCGACCATCAAAGCCAAGGTCGAAGACGCGCTTAAGATCTGCGGTTTGTACCCGTTCCGCAACTGGCCGATCTCTGCGCTCAGTTTTGGACAAAAAAAGCGCGTGACGATCGCCTCGATTCTGACCCTGTCGCCGCAGCTGCTGATCCTCGACGAGCCGACCGCCGGCCAGGACTGGCGGCATTACACCTCGATGATGCGGTTCTTGGAAAAGCTGAACCGCGACTCTGGCATCACGATGCTGCTGATCACCCACGACATGCACCTGATGCTCGAATACGCCACGCGCACCGTGGTGCTGGGCCACACCGGCATTCTCCTTGACGCCGAACCCGCCAAGGTCCTGACCGAGCCAACCATCATCAAACAAGCGCATTTGGCAGAAACGTCACTATACACTTTGGCCGAGCGCATGGGCCTTGATCCGTTCGAGTTCACCGCGGCTGTGATCGCACACGAAAGGCAGGAACGTCATGTCTAACTTATTCGGTTTCGATGGTGGCGACACCTGGCTGCACCACCTCAGCGGTGCCACCAAAATGCTGGCGTTTGTCGGCATCTCGATCATCGCGATGGCCAGCTATGATATCCGCTTCACTGCAGCAATCATGGTGCTGTCCCTGATCCTCTTTTATCAGGCCAAAATAAAGTGGTCGCAGGTCAGCCTGGTCGTGAAGATCATCACCGCCTTTTCGCTGCTGAACCTGATCACGGTTTACCTGTTTTCCCCTGAGTACGGCGTTCAACTTTACGGCACGCGGCACCTGATTTTCGGCAGCGGCTATTTGACGGTGACGCAGGAGCAGCTGTTTTACGAGCTCAATCTGCTCAGCAAGTACGTCGTCACCGTTCCACTCGCGCTAATTTTTCTGATCACGACTAACCCGTCGGAGTTTGCCGCCAGCCTGAACAAAATTCATTTGTCCTATAAAGTCTCTTACTCAGTTGCGCTCGCGCTGCGCTACATCCCCGACGTCCAAGGCGCCTACCATCAGATTTCTCTGTCCCAGCAGGCCCGCGGCTATGAGTTGTCCAAGAAGGCCAAGTTCTCGCAGCGCCTGAAAGGGTCGGCGCAGATTCTCATGCCGCTGATCTTCTCCTCGCTGGACCGCATCGATACGGTCAGCCAGGCGATGGAGCTGCGCCGCTTCGGCCGCAAGAAGCACCGCACCTGGTACATGGACCATCCCTTTGCGTGGCAAGACTGGCTAACACTTTCCGGTACCGCCGCCATCATTTTGATTGGGGCCTGGCTGTTCAAGGTCAACGGTGGCCGCTTCTACAATCCCTTTCACTAACCGCTAAACCAGCCGCAGCCGGCTGGTTTATTTTTGTCAGTTAAGTTGTGCAAAATTTATGATGTCAAATTGGTGCCGCTTACACCCGTGTCATGCTATTCTGAGGGTTGGTAGAAGACTAATTTGGAGGGGATCACAATGCCTATCGATTTGACGAGAGTCCAAGATGTTTACAAAGATGCTGGCGACAGCATTATCTTCGCTACCCTAAATCTGAACCGGCGGGACCAGGCCAGCGACCTGGCCGCAGTGGAGGACTTGGCCGAGCACCTGCCGGCGTTTATCAACAGCATGAATATCCGCTACCCCGAATCTGGGTTAGCCGTGGCGTTCGGCTTTTCCCGCAACGCGTGGGACTACCTCTTCCCAACTGCCAAGCGGCCGGCGGAACTGGAGGAATTCCAGGCGATTCACGGCCCCAAGTACACCGCAGTTGCCACGCCGACGGACCTGTTTTTCCACCTCCGGGCCCGCAACTCAGCTGTGCCTTACGAGTTGCTGTCCGAGATCATGACGCGCATCAACGCCAATACGACGACGGTGGACGAGACCCACGGCTTCCGCTACTTTGAGGGCCGGGCCATCATCGGCTTTGTCGACGGCACCGAAAACCCCAACGCCTTGCAGACACCGGAATACGCCGTGATTGGCGACGAAGACCCGGACTTCATCAACGGGTCTTACGCGTTTGCGCAGAAGTACCGCCACGACATGGCCGCCTGGGAGCAGCTGAAGGTCGAGCAGCAGGAACAGGCCATTGGCCGCAAGAAGTTCAACGACATCGAGCTGGCTGATCACGAAAAGCTGCCGAATGCGCACAACATCGCTTCGCAGGATAACGAAGGCGGCGTCGAGCACAAAATCGTGCGCATGAACGTCCCGTTTGCCACCGCGGCCAAGGACGTCAAAGGCACTTACTTCATCGGTTACGCCCGCCACTGGACGGTCACCAAACGCATGCTGCAAAACATGTTTGAAAAGTCCGACCGGCTGCTGGACTTTTCCACGCCGGAAACCGGTGAGGTCTTCTTCATTCCGTCCCAGGACACGCTGAATCAAATCGCCGACAGCGAGTTGCCGCAAAAGTGACTTGCGCCCGGCACCCCGCGCCTTGGTCATGGACTCACCAGGCTTTGCCGTGCAGGTGTTGCCTGGCAACGGGTTCCTGTCGAGCAAGGCGCACAATCAAGTTTTTGGCCGTACGCCTCGCACACTACCTCACCCTTTTAAATCACTAACCAAAAAGTGATGATCAGACCTGGTCATCACTTTTTTGCTGCACCCGGCTAACTAACTATCACACGTCAGTTATTGTTTAAATTAATTTTTTCAACCATTTTTCTTGCTTCCTGCGGCGTCAGTTTGCTACGCTTAAGATATTCCATGGGATAACTATTCCGGCTGGCCTTGGCGCGCAAGGCCGACCGACTGCCATCAAGGGGGGCGCCTGCCGTGAAGATTCAAAAGGTACTGAACAACAACGTGGCGATCGTGCTGAATGGCCTAGGCCGTGAACAAATTGTCACCGGCCGCGGGCTTGCGTTCGGCAAGCGCCCCGGCGATGAGATCACCGAAGCTGCTGTCTCGCAAACTTTCACCCTGCAACCCAGCACCACCGCCGAGTTCACCCAGCTGCTGGCCGAGATTCCCTACTCCTGTCTGCAAGTGACAGGCCAAATCATCGAGCGAGCCAAGCACGTTGGCCTCAGCCTGAACCCCACGATTTTGGTGACCCTTGCCGACCATCTCCACACCGCTGTTCAGCGCACCCAAGCCGGCGAAACGGTCACGAACATCATGTTGTGGGACACGCAACGCTTTTACCCACGCGAATTTGCCGTGGGTGAAGCCGCGCTGGCGCTGGTCAAAGCCAAGTACGATGTGGCACTGCCCCCCGACGAGGCCGGGTTCATCGCCTTTCACCTCGTCAACGCGGAAACCACCAACGCCGGCACAGACGCCGCGAAAATCACGCAGCTGATGCAGGAAATGCTCAGCATCGTGCGCTACTATTTTCACTTCGAACCCGACAGCACCACCTCAGACTATAGTCGCTTTATCACCCACCTCAAGTTCTTCGCCCAGCGGCTGCTACGGAATGAGCCGATGGCGACCGTGGATGAGGAGCTACTTCAGCTGATTCTCGCGCGTTACCAGGCCCCTGCGGCCTGCGCCAAGCGGATCAGCGATTTTCTAAAAAGCCGCCATGGCTATGCGGTCACGGCGGCGGAATGCGCCTACCTCACCCTGCACATCGAACGCTTGGTGTACCGGGCTCAGGCGCAGTAGTCACTCTCACATTTTGTCAGATCGTTGGATGGTGACATTAAGTTGGCCAAACCTTCGGAAAGAAAAATCTTTCAGGAGGAAACATCATGACTAAATATGAACAACTCGCAACTGATATCATTGCCAAAGTCGGTGGTCGCGACAATATCATCGGCCTCACCCACTGCGTGACCCGGCTGCGCTTCAAACTCAAGGACGAAGGCATCGCCGACACCGCTGGCCTGAAAAGTATGGACGGCGTGGTCACCGTGATGCAGTCGGCCGGTCAATACCAAGTCGTCATCGGTAACCACGTGCCGGACGTGTTCGCGGAAGTGATGCGCGTCGGTAAACTGGACAGCAGCACGAACGCTGAGCCCGCGAAGAAAATGACCTTTGGCGAGCGCGTGATCGACCTGATCTCCGGGATCATGATGCCGGCGCTGTCCGTGATGTGCGCAGGCGGGATCATCAAGGGGCTCGCCGTGATCCTGATGGTCACCGGCCTGTTGACCGACAAGTCAGGCGCCTACATCCTGCTGGACGCGATTGGGGACGCCTGCTTCTACTTCTTCCCGATCGTGATTGGCTTCAACGCCGCCAAGAAGTTTAACATGACGCCATTTCTGGGCCTCATCATCGGCGCGGCGCTGGTCCACCCGAACATCAACGGCGTCGACCTGAATTTCTGGGGCATGAACTTCAATGCCTCATACAGTTCGACGATCCTGCCGGTCATTGTGATGGTGGCTTTGGCGGCGCCGCTAGAACGCTGGCTCAAAACGGTCATCCCGGATGTGGTCAAGACCTTCCTGGTGCCAATGCTGACGCTGGTGATCATTGTGCCGATTGGCTTTATGCTGATTGGCCCTGCGGCAAACCTGATTTCGCTGGTCCTGACTCAGGGGATCGAGGCGCTGATGGGCTTCAGCCCGATCCTAGCCGGCATTATCCTAGGTGCCACCTGGCAGCTGCTGGTGATGTTCGGCGTGCACATGATGCTCGTGATGATGGCAATGATTCCTTTGGCAGCCGGCAACCCAACGGCAATGCTGACCCCAATCGTCTGGGTGTCCTTTGCCCAAACTGCCGTGGTGGTTGCAATTTGGCTGAAGTCCAAGGATAAAAAACTTAAAGGCATTGCCCTGCCAGCATGGATCTCCGGAATTTTCGGGGTCACCGAACCAGCGATTTATGGTGTTACCCTGCCACGCATGAAGATGTTTGTCATTTCCTGCATCGGCGGCGGTTTAGCAGGTGGCGTCTGTGGCTTGCTCGGCATGCAGACTTACCGCATGGGCGGCATGGGCCTGTTCGCAATTCCTGGCATGCTCAGCACCGATAATGCCGGACGCGACCTGCTGTACGCCGGGATCTGCCTGGCGGTCGCGATCATTCCGAGCTTCATTGCCGCCTACGTCATGTACCAAGATGACCCAATTGTTGACGGCATCGAAGACGCAGCCATTCCCAGTGCCCCACGCCTGGAACGCGACACCGTGCTGATCAGTCCGATGTCCGGCCAGCTTGTGCCGCTGCGCGATGTCGAAGACGGCGCATTTGCCGAAGGCGCGCTTGGTCAAGGGATCGCGCTCGACCCATCAGACGGGCGCGTGGTCGCTCCGGCCGACGCGACGATCATGACCGTGTTCCCGACGAAGCACGCCATCGGCCTCATCACCGACAGCGGCGCCGAGGTCCTGATTCACCTGGGCATGGACACTGTCCAACTGAACGGCGAGCATTTTGACATCAACGTCAAAGCCGAGCAGCACGTCAAGGCCGGCGACCTACTTGCAACAATCGATATTGAGGCGATCCGCAAAGCTGGCTATTCGATGGTGACGCCAATTGTGGTCACCAATACCGCCGACTACCTCGATGTCATCGCCGAGCTGACCGGCGATGCCCAGATCAAAGCAGGCGAGCCACTGCTCACGCTGATCGCAGAAAACCAAGAAGCCACGGAGGTCAATGCCCATGCCGTTTCCGAATAATTTTCTCTGGGGAGCAGCACTTGCTGCCAATCAATGTGAAGGCGCCTGGAACGAGGGCGGTAAGGGCGAAAGCATCGCCGACCACCTGACTTCAGGCAGTCGAACGAAGCCGCGCCGCTTCGTCCAGGACCTGAATCTCGGCGATTACTTTCCTTCGCACACTGGGGTGGACTTCTACCACCGGTTCGAAGAAGACATTGCGCTGTTTGGCCAAATCGGCCTTAAGAGTCTGCGCCTGTCCATCGCCTGGAGCCGGATTTTTCCAAACGGCGATGACGCACAGCCAAACGAGGAAGGCCTGCGCTTTTACGAGCGCGTGTTCACAACCTGCCAGGAAAATAACATCACCCCGATTGTGACGCTCAGCCACTTCGAGATGCCGTACCACCTAATCACCGAATACAACGGCTTTGCAAATAAAAAAGTGATCGACATGTTCGTCCGTTACGCCGAGACCTGCTTCACGCGCTACAAGGGGCTGGTCAAGTACTGGCTGACGTTTAACGAGATCAACTTCGGCACCCTCAGTGCAGGCCGCCTGTTCTGCCTGGGTCTGCGCGATGCCGCGCAGGAGAACTACTTCTTTACTTCCGGCGACGAAACTGAGCAGTACCAGGCGCTACACAACGTCTTTCTGGCCTCGGCCAAGGCCGTAATCAGCGGCCACCAGATCGATCCGCAGAATCAAATTGGCTGCATGATTGCCAACGGCCTGGCCTACCCGCTGACCCCCAAGCCTGAGGACGTGCTGGCCACCCAGCAGCGCGCCGACTGGTTCAACAACTTCTGCGGCGACGTCCAAGTCCGCGGCAGCTACCCGAGCTTTGCCAAACGGCGGTTTGAAAGGCGTGGCATCAAGCTTAACGTGACCGCGGCGGAGGAAGCTGATCTACTGAACGGCAAGGTCGACTTCTACTCCTTCTCTTACTACTCCAGCTCCTGCGTCGCCAAAACCAGTGGTAACGAAGGTCAGGGCAACCTGATCGCCGGCCAGAACAATCCTTACCTGGAGACTTCCGATTGGGGCTGGCAAACTGATCCAAGCGGCCTGCGCCTGACCCTGAACCGGCTGTACCAGCGCTATCAAGTGCCGCTGATGGTCGTCGAAAACGGTCTCGGCGCGATCGATACGCTGGAAAACGGCGCAGTGAACGACCCGTACCGCATCGATTACCTGCGCGCGCACGTCGAGGCGATGCACCAGGCCATCGATGAAGACGGGGTCGACCTGATCGGCTACACCATGTGGACCGCCATGGACGTGATTTCCGCAGGCACCGGTGAAATGGCCAAGCGCTACGGTCTGATCTACGTCGACCGTGATGATCAGGGCGAAGGCTCTCTGACCCGCATTCCGAAAGCATCATCGATTTGGTACCACGACGTCATCGCCAGCAACGGCGACTCCGCACTGAAAGAAAGTGCCGAGCAGACAACTACCCCTGTGCCTGAATAACTTGGGATCAGTAGATAAAATCAAAGCAGGCCTGCCAGGCATCACTTCAGATGTTGGCAGGTCTGCTTTTTGGTGCGATTAATCTAGGATTTCTGTGGCAATGCGGTTGTCTGGGATGTCTCGCTTCGTGTAGGCGTCGGCGCTATCGCCGACGACGAGGCCGCCCACCGGCGTGAAACCTTCAGGGATCTTCAGCGCTTGCTTCAGCGCGTCATCCTCGGCCAACGCCGCGATCGCACCCCAGATGTGGCAGGCGCCAAGGCCAAGCTCGACCGCCGCCAAGTTGAGATTTTCGATCACTGTCGCGGCATTGGAATAGCCTGAATTATCGCTGGCGTCCCCCTTGAGCTTGGTCGCCAAAACGATCAACATCGGCGCACCGTACAGCATTTTTTCGCGGCCAAACTGTTTGGCCGCGGCCGCATCGATTTGGGCGAGCAGCTCAGGCTTTTCCACCACGGTCATCACGATGGAATCGTACTGACCCATTGCGACCGGCGAGGCGTAGGCCGCCTTCAACAGCTGTGCTCGCTGGTCGTCCGTCACCGGCACCCCAGTGTAGGTCCGCACCGACTTGCGCCGCAGCAATGCTTTCATCGTATTCAATGCTATCAGCTCCTTTTCGAGATTATTGTAGCACTGATCGGGAAAACGCCTCCAAGGAGAAGTTCAGCCGACCCACTCGCTTTTGAGCTTTGACCAAACATTTTCATCATGAAAGCCGTCAAGTAGCCGTTCGTCCTGGCGCAGCGTCCCATCAAGGTGAAACGTCGCCTCCTTAGCAACGGCATTACTGGCTTGATTCTCAACGGCGGCGCGGATCACGATCTTGTTTAGCCCGTACTCGCTGAACCCTAGCGCACACATCCCCATAACGGCGCGGTGCATCACACCGCGGCCCCGGAACGGCTGACCCAACCAGTAACCGATATCGGCACTGCGATTGGGGTAAAAGCCGTTGAAGCTGATCATCCCGGCCGGCTGACCCGCAACGACCAACACCAAATTGGCCGAAGTCCCGGCCCCAAAATGCTGGTTGAATAAGGTCAGCGCGGCCTGTTCATCGGCTGGCGTTTGAGTGTCTTTGACCCATGGCAAGTAGCGTTCAAAGGTCGTCCGATCGGCTGCAATCAAGGTGTAAAGCGGACCAGCGTCCAGCGCCGGGCGCGGGATTGTCAGCTGAAGGTCGTCATCCACAACATAACTAAACATACATTTTTCCTCCGTATTGATCATGATTATCACCCTTTCGACCCTGTTTCACAATATCAGCCCTAGGCCCGAGACGGCCACCAGAACAGCTGTGGTAAGATTACTGCATCAGATAAAGTAGTCGGAGGCGAGTGAATGATTTCAAGCGACAGCATGCGCGGCTACAACGACGCCTTAATCCTGGCGGTGCTGGCGGCCGGCGACTCGTACGGCTACCAGCTTGAAAAGGCCATTCGCGATCGAACCGGCGGCGCGTACGTCATTCGTGAAACAACGCTGTATTCGACCCTGACGCGCCTGGTCAAGGCCGGCAGCATTGAGGCTTACGCCGGCGAGATTTCTTACGGCCGCCCGCGCACGTACTACCGGCTGACGGCGGCAGGAAAAAGGGTTCTAGCCGCCAAACGCAAGGAATGGGCCCAGACCCAAGCAGTCGTGTCAAAATTTTTATCCGCGGAGGAATAGCTAATGGAAACCTTGAACACCTATCTGGCCGGACTGTTTGCCGGCGTTCCAGACACAGCGGCGACGCGCAAGGCCAAGGCCGACCTGCTCGATCTCATGACCGATCACTATCACGAGGAGCTGGCTCTGGGCAAAAGCGAGGCCGAAGCGGTCGGTGCGGCCATCACGGCAGTGGGCCCAATTGATGAGGTGCTCGCCGCACTGGACGTCGATCCGGTCGAAACGCAAAAGTCTCGCCAACGTACCGCTGACGACGCCATTGATGAGAAAAGCGCCGAACGCTACTGGCACGCTAATATTCGGTACGCACTATTACTCGGTGCTGGGGTGGCCTTTTGCATCTTGAGTATTGCCCTGGCCGCCGCGTTTGGCCTCCAGGACTCAACCATTGCAGCGGTCATGTTTTTCCTCGCGCTTGGATTTGGGGTGGCTGCCATTATCACCAGCGCAATGGGGATCAAACCTGAACGCCAGCGCATTGCCCACCGGCCCCTATCGCCAGCAACAAAAAAATTGGCAAACGAGAAGCTGGAAAACTATCATCAGGCGTACTCCGTTGGCCTTATGGTGGGCATTCTGTGCTGTCTGTTCTCAGTGATTCCGCCCATCGTGATGAACGCAATCGCAAATGAAGATTTAGGCGCACCGCTAATGATCGGCATGATCGCCCTTGGGGTGTTTTATCTCGTGTATGTCCAGACCATCAGTAACGGCTACAAGCGTCTAGCCAACCGCCCCGTCGCCTAGCAGTTGAAATGTGCTAAGATAACAGCGACATTGTTACGCCGTTGGAGGTACGCATGGACACACTCAAAACTTATTTGGCCGACCTGTATCAGGATCTGCCGGACACACCGGCCAACCGCAAGGCCAAGGCCGAGCTCCTCGACGCCATGACCACGTTCTACAATCGCCAGCTCAAGCAGGGAAAAAGCGAGGACGCGGCGCTTGGTGCCACTATCAAGGCCACTGCCGGCATGAAGACCCGACTGGCTGAAGTCCACGCTGAAACAATCGCCAAACCCTTCGCGCGAGCCGAAGCAGTCACCCACCAGCACAAGTCGGCGCCTGCCGTAACTTTAAAGCAAGCCGAAACGTTCTGGCAGGCTGCTGGCACCCATGCCCTTTATTTGGCCGGTGGCGTCTTTCTCCTCATTGTCGGCAGCGGCTTCACCATCGTGGCTGACACTGAGAACGACTTCTCGATGATGGCTTTCTTCATTCCGGCCCTGCTGGGCATCGCCGCTCTCGTTACGGGCAGCAAAGCCTTCAAGGCTGTGCGCCGGCCGCTGCGGCATTTGCCCGTCACGGCGGCGGTCAATGAGCAGGCCAGCGCTCGGCGGGCCGCCTACCATCGCCGCTACGTCATCGGGCAATGGGTCGGCATCGTGAGCTTAGTCGCCGCCTTTTTCATCGTGTCGATCAATGACAGCGACAATGAAAGCACGTTTTTGATGGCGACGCTGATCGGTTTGGGCGTCTTCTGCTTAGTTTACGTCCACAGTATCGACCATCAGTATCGGCGGTTGGCCAAGCGCCGCGTGGTCGATTAAGCCAAGAAATAGCGGCATCCACTTTCGAGATGTGGGTGCCGCTTTTTTGTGCTACGGAAAAAGCCGATCAACGATTGTTTGCGCCGGGGCGGTGCCGTTGACCATGCCGGCAATTTGCCCTGCCATCAGCGTGCCGTGCGCCACGTCGCCGGCGATGGCCTTGGCCAGGCTACCATCAAGCAGCGCATGCAGCTCGATGTTTGAAGCGCCCAGCGACTCGGCGACAAAGTACTGATCCGTGAGCGGATTTTTCAAGCAGCGCACCGCATCCCCCAGGGCCCGGCCAGTCACGACCGTTGAGGTGTCAGTAGCAGCCACCACCGCGGCCTTGTACGCCGCGCTGATCGGCGTCTCGTGCGCCGCCAGAAAGGCGGTACCGACCTGCACCCCGACTGCGCCCAGCGCCTGGGCCGCTTTGACCCCGGCCGCGTCGATGATGCCACCGGCGGCAAACACTGGCAGGTCGACGGCCGCCGTGACCTGCCGCACTAGGCTCATGGTCGTCTGGGTGCCGATGTGACCGCCAGACTCCATGCCTTCAGCGACCAACGCGTCTACCCCCAGCGCCGCCATTTTTTTCGCCACCTTCACCGATGGAATGACCGCGATGACCTTGGTGCCGACCGCGCGCAGCTCCTTCACGAAGCGCTTGGGCGTGCCAGCACTGGTGGTGACGACCGGTACCGGGTGATCGATCAGGTACGGCACGAGTTCGGCGATGTTGTCCTGCTGCAGCATCAGATTGACGGCAAACGGCTCATCGGTGTAGGTGTGCACACCGTCGATGGCCTTGGCCAGGCTGCTCACGTTCTTGTCGCTGGTCGTGAGCACGCCCAGTCCACCGGCATTGGCGACCGCCCCGACCAAGCATGCCTGGGAGATTCCCGCCAGTGCCCCTTGAATCAGTGGGAGCCGCGTTCCTAAAATCGTCGTCATCAAACCGCCTCCTGCAAGCTGCAACTAGCCGGCCCTAGTGGTAGCGACCGGCCGTTGCTTCTACTTTAGTCGATTTTAAATGAAAGCGCCACCATTTTTAGTAAAAGAAAACCGGACGCACGGCCCGGTTTAATTCTTTAATTCGAGGACTTGTCAGGCAGGTACGGCTTGACCAAATTGGCCAGCGCCTCGACGTTGCGCGTCTGCAGGTACACACGCCCGCGGCCGGTAAAGTGGTTGACCAGCCCTTCGCCGGTCGTGAAGCCAAAAGTGCCGCTGGCAATTTCGATGCTGTAATCGAGGCTGGATTCCCAGGCGACGACATGATTGTTGTCGATCACGTAATCGTGACTCCCGTCCAGATCCACCGGGAGCAGGTCACCGTATGCCGACACCAGCATGGTGCCAGTGCCGGTGGTTTCCATGATGAAGAACCCGCCGGTGCCGCCCAGCAGCGCCCGGCCGGCTTTTTGCCGAATCATCGAATACCCGGCCGTCGTGTCCATCGCCAGAAATGCGCCGGTATTCAGGCGCCACTGGTGCGTGCCATCCAGCGTCAGTTCTTGAATCACCCCTGGGTTGCCCGGGGCGATTGCCAGTTCTGCACCGCTAGCCTGCGCGGTCGCCGTTGTAATAAAAAACGACTCGCCGGATGTCATGCTGCGGCCCAGCGCCGAGAGCATCCCGCCCAGCCCGCTTTTGCCGTTGCTGTTCATATGGCCTTCCAGTGTCACCCCGTCGTTATGGTAAATCATTGACCCAGCCTCGATCTGCGCGCTATCCCCGCGGTCAAGGTGCAGCAGGGCAATGGGAAAAGGCACATTGCCTTTCAGTTCATAATTCATTTTTCTTCACCTCCGTTGAATTGTATTTTACGCCATTGGGCAAGCGCTTTCGACCCAGACGCAGGCGCGTGTTATGATAATCATGCAATCAGTGAGGAGGCGCTGCATGAAGACGACGAAACTCAACGGGAGCACGACCTTGGCCTTGGGCATCGGGACCTGGGAGCTTGGCGAAGGCGACGCTTCGCGAAGTGCGCGCGAGGTGGCCGCGATTCGCGCGGGCCTGGACGCCGGGCTCACGCTGATCGACACGGCCGAAATGTACGGCGAAGGCGCGGCGGAGACCCTGGTGGGCCAGGCCATTGCCCCGTACGACCGCAGCGCGCTGTACTTGGTGTCCAAGTTTTATCCCTGGCACGCGACCGCCGTGCAAATGCGCCAGTCGCTTGAGGCCAGCCTGCAGCGCCTGGGTACCGATTACCTGGATCTGTACCTGCTGCACTGGCCGGGCCAAACCCCGCTGGCCGAAACGCTGGCCGGCCTGGCCGACCTGAAAAAGGCTGGGCTGATCCGTGCATACGGCCTGTCCAATTTTGACCAGCCGGCGCTGAAGGAAGCGCGCGCCCTGCCAGGCGGTCAGGCCATCGCCGCCAACGAGGTCTTGTATAACGTCGAGGCCCGCGGCATCGAGTTTGACCTGATTCCGTACCAGGCGAAAATCGGTATGCCGCTGCTGGGTTACTCGCCGTTCGGGTCCGGCAACGGGCAGCAGATTTCGATCTCCGCCTCAATCAAGCAGCTGGCGCACAGCATGCACCTATCCGTGCACCAAGTGCTGCTGGCCTGGGCGGGGCGCGGGAGCGTGATCCCGCTGGTCAAAACCGGCAGCGCTGCACACATGCAGGCCAACTTGGGCGCGCTGGACGTAACCCTCACTGAAGAGCAGCTGGCAATCATCGACGCGAATTTCCCGGCGCCGACGCGCAAAGTCCCCTTACAATCCATTTAACATTTAAAAAAGGAGTGATCAATATGACCAAAGTATTTGTTGCGGGTGCCAACGGCCAAGTGGGCCGCTTGGTAATTGAAACGCTGCTGACCAATGACTGCGAGGCCGTGGGCGGCTACCGCGACCCGGTTTCGCAGGCACGCGGCGACACAACGCAGTTTCACGCCGTGCATTTTGACTTGACCGACCCGGTCAGCACCCTGGCGCAGGCGATGGCGGGCTGCGACGCGATCATTTTTGCCGCCGGCTCCGGTGGCAAGAACCTGCTGGAAGTCGACTTGGACGGCGCGGCCAAAACCATGATGGCCGCACAGCAGGCCGGCATCACTCGCTTCATTCACCTCAGCGCGCTGAACGTGCAGGACCGCATCTTCTGGCCGAAGTCTGGCATCAACGATTACTACATCGCCAAATATTACGCCGACGAGTGGCTCAAGACCCGCACCAGTTTGGACTGGGTGATCGTCGAGCCGACCGCGCTGACCAATGACGACGGCACCGGCAAAATCACCCTGAAACCGCAGGGCCAGTCGCAGATCTCCCGGCAGGATGTTGCCACCGTCCTGGTCGAGGCCGTTAATTCCGACCTGCACCGGCAGGAACTGGAAATTGCCAGCGGCGATGTACCAATCGCCCAGGCGTTTTAAAAAATAGTTGCGTTCGGCTAATCACCCGCGGTATAGTGAAGCCAACAAATTTACGAAGAAGGTGTCGCCATTGAAGTAAGCCATTGATGAAACGTCGAAGCCCTGAAGCACGGGCGCAGTCTCGACTTTTCGCAATGGCAAACTTCTGGTGACACCAAGTGAGGCGACTCGCTTGGCCAGCCCATTTGGACTGGCTTTTTGCTTGCCCAAAAGGCCATTTACTGCGCGAACTTCAGGCCCGTCCTTTAGAAAGGATGAGCGCCTCATGGCAACTATTACCCTGTCCCATCTCTCGTTTGGCTACGACGGCCAAACCGAATTATTTCACGATGTCTCGTTCGACCTGGATCTGTCCTGGCACCTCGGGCTGGTCGGGCGCAACGGCCGCGGCAAAACGACCCTGCTGGAGCTGATGCAAGGCCAACACGAGCACAAAGGCAAAATCAGCGTGCCCACTTCGCTGCGGTATTTTCCCCAGACCATCAAAGACGAGACTCAACTGACCCTCTACGCGATGCAGGAAGCAAGCGACGCCGAGCAGTGGCAGCTCGAGCGCGAACTGAACCTGATGCACGCCGACCCGGACATTCTCTGGCGGCCGTTCAACCTGCTGTCCGGCGGCGAGCAGACCAAGGTGCGCCTGGCCCTGCTGTTCGCCGAGGACAGCGGCTTCGCCTTGATCGACGAACCCACCAATCATCTCGATGCCGCCAGCCGTACCCTGATTGCCGACTACCTGCGGCACAAGCCTGGCTTCATCGTCATCAGCCATGACCGTACCTTTTTGGATGCGATCACCGACCACACCCTGGCCATCGACAAGCAGGCCATCACTTTGTACGCCGGCAACTACAGCGTGTACGCGGCCGAGCGCGAGCGCCAGAACGCGTTTGAGCGAACTGAAAACGCCAAGCTCAAGCGCGACATCGGCCGCCTCAAGCAGTCCTCGCGCGACAAGCACGACTGGTCGCTCAGCCGCGAAGGCGACATTCACGGCGACCCGCACGTCAAGGGCAGCGGCGGCACCGGCCATGCCGGTTTCGTCACCGCCCGCGCCGCCCGTCTGATGAAAAAGTCCAAGGTGCTCGAACACCGCATGGATAAGGAAATCGAAGGCAAGTCCCAGCTGCTCAAAAACGTCGAGGACGTGCCCGAGCTGACCATCAACACCATCCCCGATCATCATGAGATTTACGTGCACGTGGCGGACTTCACCTTAAGCTATGATGGTCAGCCGCTGTTTGCCCCGCTCACGTTCGACGTGCGCCGCGGCGAGCGCGTGGCGCTGGCCGGCCCCAACGGCATCGGCAAATCCTCGCTGCTTCATGCGCTGCTAGGCACATTTACTGGCACGACGACCGGCACGCTGGCCTACCCGCCCAGCCTGACCTTCAGCCTCAGCCGCCAGCTGTATGCAGATAACACAGGCACTATCGCCGACTTTGCAGCCGCCCACCACCTGAACTACCAGGATCTGCTCAACAATTTGAAAAAACTGGGCCTGGAGCGCTTGGCCTTCACCACGCCGATTGAACGTCTCAGCGCCGGTCAGCAAAAGAAAGTCGAACTCGCCAAGTCGCTGGTCACCCCGGCCAACCTGCTGGTGTGGGACGAACCGCTCAACTATCTGGACCTGTACAATCAGGACCAGCTGGCCACGAGCATTCTCAAGTCGCAGCCCACCATGCTGTTTGTCGAGCACGACCGGGCGTTCATTAACCGGATTGCCACTAAAGTAATCACCCTCACGCCGAGTCAGGCCTAGTCGCCCGCTCGGCATTTTTGCCGGCCAAAAGGTTAAGAATTTATCGATTATCAATAAATGATTATCGATAATCGACAAAGTCATGCTACGCTGAAGCCATCAACTTGACGGGCAAGCCCGTCGCTTTTTGGAGGAAACATGATGAAAATTCGGATTTGGCTTCTTAAGCTCCTACTGATTGCAAGCGTCATCGCAATCGGGGCCTTCGGAATCGGGCTGATTCCGAGCTTTCCGGGCGTAATGGTTCGCGACTACCAGTGGCCGGTGGCGGCCTGGGCCTTCACGCTGGGCGCGGCGGTCGCGGTGGTCAGCTACTGGCTCGCCGCCTTCATCGCTTGGCACCTTTTGGACTGCATCACCGCCAATGCCGCGTTCACCCAGCGCGCCGTGACCCTGATCATCCGCCTGAAGTGGGCCGTTGGGGCAATGGCGCTGGGCCTTTTGGTCTGCCTGCCGCAGTGGTACCGCATGGCCGACCACGATGATGCCCCTGGGGTAATGGTGATTGGGCTCGGCTTTTTTGCCATTCCGGCCATTGTCTGGCTGTTCCTGGCGATCCTGCAGCAGCTGTGGACCACGGCGCTGGCCTACAAAACCGAAAACGACATGACGGTGTGAGGAGGCCAGCGATGATCGAAATCAATTTGGACCTGATGCTCAAAAAACGCGACCTGACCCTGACTGAGCTGGCCGAGCAGGTCGGCATCACCTTAGCTAACCTGTCGATCCTGAAAACCGGCAAGGCCAAGGCAGTCCGTTTTTCGACGCTAGCCAAGCTGTGCGAGGTGCTCGACTGCCAGCCCGGCGACCTGCTGGCTTACCAACCGAATCACCAGTGACAGCAAAAGGGTTCGCGAAAAAATTCGCGAACCCTTTTTTGAACTGATCAGAAATAGTCGTTGAATTCTGGCGTGGCCTGCTGAAGTGCTTGGTCTAAGCGCACGGCAGCGGCCAAACCGCCAGTGCCCTGGCCGCTCATCAGGAGCGCATGCAGTGAGGTGGCGCCCATGAGCGCCTTGGTCAGCTGCTGGATGGTAAAGGTCAGCTCTGGTGCAGCGTTGGCGTCTTTTTCCGCAGTGGTCTGACCCGCCGTGCGGCTCAGCTGCCAGACCCCGGCGTTGACCGGCAGGACCGGATCTTCGACTGCAATGGTCACCGGCGCAAAATCCTGCGTGAACGGATAACGGTTCAGAAAGTCCTGCAGGTCCACGATGCGCGCCATCATGTAAGGGGTGACGACCGCTGACACGGCGTACGGCTCCTGGATCCAATCACCGGCGTACTGGCTATGCGGGGATTCGTAACGCAACTTCTGAAACGTGTTCCCATGCTTGAGCAAAAACGCCATCAGCTGCTCAAAAGCGGCCGGCGTGTTCGCCAGCAGCTTGTGCACGGTCATCTCCGCGCCGCTGCGTTCGTACACCGCGTAGCCCTGCGCCTGGCCATCTTCGCCGAAGTACACGCCGGCATCCCAGCGGTTCTTCAGCGTCAGGTAATCCCACCACCAGTCCTCGCGCATCATGCCGCCGGGCAGGTTCTGGGCCTTTTTGGCATAAAGCGGCTTGATGCTCAGCAGCGCCGCGGCGAACGACATGCGCTCGACGCGGCCGCCTTGGTGCTGCGGGTGGTACGCCGGCACGTGATCATGCGCAATCGTGTACGTGATGTGGTTGAAGACTTGCTCATAGCCGAAGCGACGGTAGTACCGGTAGGAAAACGGCGCCAGGTACGACAGGGTCACGTTGCGGTCGTACATCTCCTGCAGCGCCGCCTTCAGCAGCGTCCCAGCGCCACCGTGGCCAGAGTCCTCCGGCGCAGACATTACGTCGCCGATGCCGTTCATTTTGTAAGCCACCCCGTGAAAATTAACGGTAAATGGCAGACTGTAAAGCCCCGAGGTCAGCTGCTGGCCATTTTTTAGGCCGTAGATCCAGCCGTGGGCGTACCGCGCGTTGAAGAAACGCCGCCGCGCCTCACTGTCCTGGCCGTTGAACGCGTATAGGTAAAGCTGGTAGAACCGCTCGCGGTCCGCCGGGTCGGTCAATCGATACTCAGATGCCATGATGGTCCCTCTTTCAGTTTATGTTTAACTCTATTGTAACCAAGAACGCCCGGTTCGCGAGTATACGCGAGCCGGACGTGTCTGTGTTAAGCCTCAGCTTTCGCCTCATCAGCAGGCTTGTTTTCGGCTGCAATCATCTGTTTCTCCGCAGTCTTGAAGAACGGGTAGTAGCAGGCAGTCGCGATGACCAGCTCGACGGCTGACCACACCGCGGCCCGCCAGTCCCAGTTGGTGGCCATCAGCGGCCCGATGATTGGCGGCATCGTCCATGGCACCATCGCAGACGGTGCAGAGACCCAGCCGATGCTCATCAAAATGAACGTCCCGGTCGCCAGAATTAATGGTACCCCGATGAACGGGATCATCGTGATCGGGTTCATGACCAGCGGGAACCCGAAGATGACAGGTTCGTTGATTTCAAACAGCGCACTTGGAAACGCGACGCGCCCCAGTTCCTTGTACGTCTTGGATTTGGAAAACAGCATCAGGATGACCAGCGTGATCGTGGCGCCGGTGCCGCCGACGTTGACGAACAGGCTGGAAAAGCCCATTGCGGTGTTGAACGGCAGCGGTTGGTGATGCGCCAGCGCTGTGGCGTTAGCGGTCAGGAACTGCAGGAAGATCGGGTCGGAAATGCCCTGCAGGGTCATGTCGCCGTGGATCCCGCAGACCCACAGCAGCGAAACCAGCAGCGTGTAGACCAGGATCCCAGGCAGTGTGTTCATCGCAAACAGCAACGGGTGGAAGATGGCCTGGACGACCTTGTTGATGTCGATCCCAAGCGGCATGCGCACTGTCCAGAACAGCAGCAGGATCACAAACCCAGGCAGCAGTGCGACGAATGAATTGGAAACCGCAGCCGGCACACCGGCGGGCAGCTTGATGACAATGTTGCGACTTTCAAAAAAGTGAAAAATCAAAACAGAGACAAACGCGGTAATAATGGCAGTAAACAAACCGGATGACGAGAAGTTGGCGGTATCAAGCGTGTACTTGTCGTTAAACGACAGCACGATGAACGCCATGGTGCCCAACCCGGCCGCAGAAATGGCGTCAACGTCCAGCGCCTTGGCCAGTTGAAAGCTGATACCGATCACGGCAAGCAGCGAAATGATCCCAAATGACGCGTTTGTTGCCACGCCCATCATGTTGACATAGGGCTTGATGAAACGAGTCCAGGCCGGGATCGGAATGTTGGCCAGGATCATGAAGACAGAACCGGAAATGATCGCCGGCAGGGTCAGCACCAGGCCGTTACGAATCGAGACTAGGTACTTGTTGTTCCCAACCTTGGCCATCGGTGGCATGATCGTGTTTTGCAGCCAGTCCATAAACTTCTGCATAGAAATCTCCTCCTTTTGTGCGCTTTGCGGAGTGGTCTAGGCTGTTAGAAAATTCTCTCCCGGAGGATTTCGTAAAACGCTTTCTCAATACGTTAAATATCATAGCGGTATAGTCCGCATTAGTCAACACTTGTGCCTACCCATTTTTATCGTACCAATCCATTCGATTGTGGCCTATACCTTTCACAAGTTGCAAACTGTCCGGTAAACCAATTACTTCAAAAAGTTTTTAACCGCCCGTCCCCACCAGCGATTATGTCACCTTGACCCCTACCGTGTCATGGATTGGTACCCGAACAAGGGGGACAAAAAAACGAGGCCCTCGCCTCGCTTCTTAACGCTTATTCACTTGACTTCAGTGCCCCTACCATGTCGATGCGCTGCAGTCGCTTGTGGGTGACCAGCATCACGATGCCGGTGAACGCCGCCATCAGCAGCGTCGACCAAACATAGCTCAGCGGGTTGATCACCACTGGGAAGATGACCTGCGTGGTCTCGGCCTGATGCAGGACGTAGGCCAGTAAGCCGTAGCCAACACCGTAGCCGAAGAGAATGCCGACAATGGTCATGACGATGTTTTCCCGCACGATGTACATCGTGACTTCGCGGTCGTAGAAGCCCAGGACCTTGATGGTCGACAGCTCGCGGATCCGCTCAGACACGTTGATGTTCGTCAGGTTGTACAGGACCACGAACGACAGCACCCCGGACAGCAGAATGAAAATCAGGACCACGGGATTCAGCGTTGCACCCATGTTACCGATCGACTTAGTCTCGTCGGCCTTGAAGCTCGTGCCCAGCGCCGCGCCGCGTTTAAGCAGCTGGTGCGCCAGGTCATTGCGCTGGCTGCCGGACATCGGTTTCAGCTTCAGGAGCAGTGCGTTTTTCGCTGGCTTCCGGCCGAAGGTCCTGGCGTACGCCCCCGGGCTCATGTACGCAAACACGCCGATGTAGTTGGTGGTGATACCGCTGACCTTGACCTTCTTGGCCGGCTTGCCGGTGCGAGTGAAGGTGATGGTGTCACCCTTTTTCACGTTCAGCTGGTTGGCGATCTTCTGCGCGATCACGATGCCGTGGGTCGGCAACTTGTAAGTGTCGCCATATTGGCTGAGCGAGATGAACTGGCCGAACTTAGCCGGACGCGCCGGCGTGTACAAGTTGATGTCCGCGATTTGCTGACCATGCGCTTTCGCCTTGCCCGTGTCGGCAGTCACGACCTGGTGCGCCTGGTACTTGCCGGAATCTTTGACGAGGCGCAGCGCCTCGGCCTGTTTGCTGGGACGAGCCAGCGCCACCGTCGCGTCATAGTGGAAGACCTCGTCGTACTGGTGAGCCGCGGTGGTCCCAATCGAATCGCGCAGCCCAAAGCCGGTCAAAAGCAGACCGGTGCCCCCGGCAATACCGACGATGGTCATGATCATGCGACTCTTGTAGCGAAACAGGTTCCGGTAAGAGACCTTCTGGTTGAACGACAGGTGGCGCCACAGCGGTTTAATGCGCTCCAGTAGGATCCGCTTGGCGGACTTAGGGGCAGCCGGCCGCATCAGCTCTGCCGGCCGCTCGCGCAGTTCCCGCCGCGTGACCAGCCACGCCGCCCCGACCGTCGCCAGCAGCGAAAAGCCAATGGCCATTGCAAAACTGCCCCACATCAGGGGAATCGTTGGCGTCAGCGGAATCACCATGTCGTACAGCGACACGATGAACCGTGGCAGGGTCAAATTACCGGCCACGCTGCCGACGATGGTCCCCAGCAGCCCGGCCATCAGGGCGTACATAATGTAGTTGCGCGCGATGGCCCACTTGCCATAACCCAGGGCCTTGAAGGTCCCAATTTGACCGCGCGCCTCTTCGACCATCCGCGTGATGGTCGTGAACGTGATCAACGCGGCAATCAGGAAGAAGAACCACGGGAAGACGTTGGCAATCGCCGCGATGCGATCCGCACTGTCGCCGAAGGACGCAAAACCGGGCAAGTCCGCCCGCGTTTGCCACGTGTAGCTGGTGTTGATGGCCGATGTCGCCTTTTTCTTGGCGGCATCCAGTTTTTGCTGGGCCGCATCAATCTGCTGGGTCTGTGCCGTCAGTTCTGGCGTAGTCGTCATCGCGCCTTGTGAGGCGGCCTTGACCTGCGCGCTGGCCGCAGTCAGCTGCTTTTTCGCGTCATCCAACTTGGCCTGCTCGGTGGCGATGGGTTTCATCGCTGCAGCCAGCAATTCCGCATTGCGGGCCTTGGCGCGCGGCTTGAAGACTCGCTTCAGCGTGGCCACTTTAGCCGCCACGTCATCCTTGTAGGCCTTGCTGTAACTGCTTTCGCCTTGGAGAGTCGCGAACCGCACGGACAGCAGCGTGGCCACGTCCAGATTCATCTGCTTGGGCTGCACGTACGCAAAAAAGCGCACCGTCCCGTCGCCGACATTGGTGGACCCGCGCTCGTTGTTGTCAACGTACCGCGGTGAATCCGCAAAGCCAACAATTTTAAAAGCGCGGCGTGTCAGGTCGGCGTCCTTGCTGAAGCGAAAAGTCTGACCCAGGCGATAGTGGTACTCGGTTTTCGCGCGGGTGTCGAGCAGCACTTCGTCAGCGGCTCTGGGCAGGCGGCCGGCGGTCAGGGTCAGCCGGTCCTGCTTGGCCGCTTTCCTGTAGCCATACAAGGCGATGGCCAGGTCGCCCTTGCCCCCGGTGACGTACTTGAAGCGGGTCAGTTCAGCCTTGGCGCCGCTCACCTGCTCGGCTGTTTTCACGTCCTGCTTGGTGAGCCCAGTGGTCGACAGGAGCTGCACGTCGGCCAGGTGCGCGGTTTTGACAGTGTGGTCCATGGAATCTTCCAGCCCCGGTCCGGCGGCGCGCACACCGACAAAGGTCAGCGTCCCCAGCAGGATGATCAGCACGATGGCGATGAAGCGCCCCTTGTTGGCGCCAATCTCACGCCACATGTTCTTCCGCATTGGCTTCATCATGCCGCCCCCTACCACTCGATGTCCGCGATGGGCAGCGGCTTGTCGTTATCGGTGACCGAGCGCACTTTGGCGTCGTTCAGCCGGATCACGCGGTCGGCCATTTGAGCCAGGGCCGAGTTGTGCGTGATGATCAGGACCGTCGTGCCGTCCTTGCGCGAGGCATCCTGCAAAAGCTGCAGGACCTGCTTGCCGGTTTCGTAATCCAGCGCCCCGGTCGGCTCGTCGCACAGCAAGAGCTTGGGATTCTTCGCCAGCGCGCGGGCAATGGCGACGCGCTGCTGCTCCCCGCCGGACAGCTGGGAGGGAAAATTGTCGATCCGGTCCGCCAGGCCAACCGCCTTGAGCGTCGCCTCGGCATCACGCGCGTCGTCAACAATCGAGTTGGCCAACTCCACGTTTTCCTTGGTGGTGAGGTTCGGGATCAGGTTGTAAAACTGGAAGACAAACCCGACGTTGTGTCGCCGAAACTCGGTCAGCTGCTTGTCGTTGAAGCGGGCAATGTCCACGCCGTCGATAATGACCTGGCCCGAGGTGGGCACGTCCATGCCGCCTAAAATGTTCAGCACGGTCGACTTGCCGGCCCCAGACGGCCCCAGAATCACCGTTAGCTGGCCCTTTTCACAGTTAAAAGAGACGTCGTTGTTGGCGATGATCTCAGTTTCTCCCATTTGATACTTTTTAAATTCGTTGCGGACTTCGATGTATGCCAAAATTGCCCTCCATTAATCCAACAGTGTGTTGATATAATGCTATTATGCAGGTATGCTCGAATCAGTTCAACCGACAACTCCAGCGGATGCTGTCATTAATTAAACAAATCACGCCAAACTGTTTGAAAGAAGGAAACCCAATGGTCGGCACCAAGAATAATCGACGCGCCCAAGCCACCGAACGGCAGCTGAAAGATGCCATGCTGGCGCTGCTGGCTGAAATGCCGCTGCAAAAAATCAGTGTCGCCGCGCTGTGTCGGGAGGCAGACATCAACCGCGGCACCTTTTACACACACTACCAGGACACGCAGGCGTTGTTCAACGCCATTGAACTGGACCTCGTTGACCAAGTTGGCGCCTTGGTCAACCGTCCGCGCACCGACATGGCTGCCTGGCTGACGCCGATCCTCACGCTGGTCCGCGAAAATGCCGCCGCCACCGAGATCATCATCCGCAACCTGACTGCCAGCCCATTGCTGCTTGCCGTGCTCAACCCGCTGCGTGAGGAATCCCTGGCTCGCTATCGCAAGTGGTATCACGAAACCGACCCTGCCCTGCTGGAATACTACTTCACGTTCTATCTGAACGGCGCCGTGCAGGTAATTACTAGCTGGCTAAAAAGTGGTGCGCGCGAATCCCCGGCCGCGATTGCGAAGGTGATCGTGCGCGCGGCGCTGCGCGATGAGCCGTTTGGATAGGTGGATGAGTTGGCTCTGCTTTTCAAGCGACAAGGCTCCAACGCCGCTCTCTAGCAAACCCGCTCCGCGGCTTTGCGTCGAGTGGCAGACTGTAAACGGCAAAGCCGTTAACAGTCTGCGCAAAAAAAAGCACCCACCCGGCAAAAGTCGGATGAGTGCTTTCCCAACGCTGTAGATTACAGCTTTGTAACGTTAGCAGCTTGTGGGCCGCGGTCGCTTTGTTCTACTTCGAAGCTAACAGCTTGGCCTTCGTCAAGCGTCTTGTAGCCGTCGCCTTGGATGGCGGAGAAGTGAACGAATACGTCCTTGCCGTCTTCACCAGTGATGAAGCCGTAACCCTTATCAGCGTTGAACCATTTAACAGTACCCTGTTGCATAATGTGTGAATCTCCTTCATTAATACATAAGTGACAAAACAACTTGGTAATCGCTGAAAGAAATCCATTATGCTAGCACAACTGTTTCAGTTCATCAATTACTTGAACCTAGTATAACACGGACCGCCAAGAAAAACTAATTAAATGTCCACGCAAACGAAAAGATTCGCGTTACAATCAAAAGCAGCGCCATTACTTAGCAGAAAGCAGGTCCTTTTTTGAACGACATTAAACCTCTTACGATCAAGCCAAATCTCTTTCACCTGTTCTTCCAGTTGCTGGTCGGCTTCGCGCTGGTCTTCGCGGCCGGCGTCATTGTGACTCGCCAGGGCGCCGTCATCGGCGGCGCGACCGGCCAAACCGTCATGATCATCGGCTGGGCGATCCTCGCTGTCGGTATCGCGTACTTCATTGTCCAGCTGCTATCCGGCCTCAGCCACCCCAGTCTGATTTTTGACCACCAGGGCATCACCGACAACACCGCCGTCTTCGCGTGGCGCGGCAATTACCTGCCCTGGGAAAATGTTTCTGGCATGGCCGTAATTCACTCGACCCTGATCCTGAAGGTGAAAAATCCGCCCCGTCAGCGCCGCAACGCGTTAATGAAGCAGATGAGCCGTGAGTTCGACGCCAACTACACGATCGACGTCAACCTCATTTCAACGGAAGACCTCGAGGCCATCCGGACCATCGCCAAACAACTGGATAAGAAAACCGGCGTCTGGCAGCACCTGGGTGAAGACGCCTAACTCAACCCCCGACCGTCTGCGATTATGCAGGCGGTTTTTTCAGCCTATTTAAAAGGCGTCTGCACGAGTGCAGACGCCTCTCACCGAGAAAATTAACTCTACCAGCCCTGGGCCAGCATGGCCTCGGCGACCTTGGTGAAGCCGGCAATGTTGGCACCGGCGTCGTAATCTTCACCCAAGTCGTATTCTTTGGCCGCCGCCACGGACTTTTGGAAAATGTTGACCATAATGTCCTTAAGCTCGCCGTCGACCGTGGCAAAGCTGTCGGCCTGGCGCCGCGAATTCTGGCTCATTTCCAGCTCGGACACCGCAACGCCGCCTGCATTAGCCGCCTTGGCCGGGCCGAACAGCAAACCGGCCTTCTGGTACTCGGCGATGGCCTCAGGGGTGCTTGGCATGTTCGCGCCTTCGGCCACTGCAATTGCGCCCGCTTTGACGATCCGGGCGGCCTGCTCGCCGTTGATCTCATTTTGCGTCGCGCACGGCAGCGCAATGTCGTACTGAAGCCCTTCGGCATCCCACAGTGACCCTTCGTGGTACGTCGCACCGGACACCGCGTTGGCGTAGTCGCTCATGCGCCCGCGCTTGACCTCCTTGACCTTCTTCAGGGTTGGCAGGTCGATGCCCGCGTCTTGGATCACGTAGCCAGTGGAATCAGAGGCAGAAATCACGGTCGCCCCGAGTTCCTGGGCCTTTTGAATCGCGTAAATGGCGACGTTGCCGGCACCGGACACCACGATGCGCTTGCCGGCCAGCGTCTGGTCGTTGTGCTTCAGCATTTCGTCGAGGTAGTACAGCAGACCGAACCCGGTCGCCTCAGTGCGGGCCAGCGAGCCGCCGTAGCTCAGCCCCTTACCAGTCAACACGCCGCGGTCGGACTCGCGCAGGCGCTTGTACATCCCGTAAAGGTAGCCGATCTCGCGGCCGCCAACGCCAATGTCACCAGCCGGCACGTCCAAGTCCGGACCGATGTACTTCTGCAGCTCGATCATGAAACTCTGGCAAAAGCGCATGATCTCGGCGTCGGATTTGCCCTTGGGGTCAAAATCCGAACCGCCCTTGGCCCCGCCGATCGGCAAGCCCGTCAGCGAATTCTTGAACACCTGCTCGAACCCGAGAAACTTAATGATGGACAGGTTGACCGACGGGTGCAACCGCAAACCGCCCTTGTACGGCCCGATAGCGGAGTTGAACTGGACCCGAAAGCCGCGATTGACCTGCATGTGCCCTTCGTCGTCCTGCCAGGCGACTTGGAACTGAACCGCCCGCTCGGGCTCGGTCAGGCGTTCCAGAATGCTGGCCGCGATGTACTCCGGGTGTTTTTCGAACACCGGCGTGACCGCGTCGAGAAAACTGAATACCGCCTCTTGGAACTCGGGCTGATTCGGATCACGCTTTTGAATGGTCTGCTTAACTGCTTCAATGTATGCCGTTGCTTGACTCATCGTATCACCTATCCTTTGTTAGATTGCTCAAAGTTTACCATATTCAGCCCGCGATAGTGAAACCGAACCCAAAAATGTTGGGTAAGTCCTAAGCACAGCAAAAAACCGCTGCACACGGTTGTTCAGCGGTTTGATGAAACGATCAGTTTTCCTGCGGGACCGCATCGGTGACTTCCTCGTCCTCGTCGCCCTGGCGATCCGCCGCGTGAACGGCGGCCTTCATATCGACCGGATGCCCACTTTTGCGGGCGTCGGCGTATTCAGCAGTCGCGGTGAACAGAAGATCCGAAGCTGAATTGACCGCCGTCTCGACAGAATCCTGAATGACCCCGATGATAAACCCGATTCCGACCACTTGCATCGCGATGTCATTGTTGATGCCAAACAGCGACGCGGCCATCGGAATGATCAATAACGATCCACCGGCAATGCCGGACGCGCCAGTGGCGGCCAGTGCCGTCAGCAGGCAAAGCAGGAAAGCCAGTGGGAACGAGACGTGAATGCCCAGCGTCGTGCAGGCGGCAAGGGTCATGACTGAGACCGTGATCGCCGCCCCACCACTGTTGGCGGAGCCGCCGAGTGGGATCGACACAGAGTAGGACGCCTTGTTTAACCCTAGGTCCTCGCAGGCCTGCAGGTTAATGGGAATGTTGACGGCTGAACTGCGGGTGAAGAATGCCGGAATACCGGAGCGCTTCAGCGTCCACAGCGTCAGCGGATACGGGTTCTGATGCGTCAGGCCGAACACCATCAGCGGGTAAACGACCAAATAAACAAAGGCCATCGTCCCGACCAGCAAAAGGACCAGCTGGCCGTACCGCGCGACGCCAGCAAAACCGGTTTCGCTGATCGTCGTGTAAATCAGACCGGCGATCCCGAACGGCGCAAATTGGATGACCGTCTGGGCCACGCCGGTGATGGCGCCGGAAATTTCCCTGATCACCGTCTGTGTCTGCTTGGAGGTCAGCCGCAGCGCAAAACCGATCATGAGCGCCCAGAACAAGATCGACAGGTAATTGGCGTTCACGATTGCGGCCAGCGGGTTCCCCACCGCGTTCGTCAGCAGGTCAGACAGGACTTTGCCCAAACTTTTGGGGGCAGCGGCCGCCGCGACGTGCGCTGCTTTGGGCAAAACCAGGTGAACTGGGAACAGGTAGGACGCGCCGACCGCCGCGAATGCCGAAAGCAGGGTCGCACTCAGGTACAAGACGATGACCGTCCCGAAGTGATTCGTGCTGCCGGACTTGTACCCGGACACCGCCGACATGATCAAAAAGAAGACCATGACCGGCGCGATTCCTTTCAAAGCACCGACAAAAAGCTGGCCCAATATGCCAATCGCCGTCCACGAAGGAACCAGCCAGGCCAGCAGCGACCCCACTGCCAACCCAATAATGATACGAATGATCAATGAAACCGATTTGTATTTGGCATACATAAGCCTCGCCCCTAACCGAATTAATAACCTGTATTGTACTCGTACTGTAAACGACTGTCCAGCGATTAGAGACATAAAGTTATTAATTCGGGGATTTAGTACTTGTAAGTAGCGGTGCTGAAGGTTGATTTATCAGCATAGGTAGCGGTTTCTATTCAGGAGCGCTATTCTTAAGGGGAAACTTTTTTGAAAGGCGGGACAAGTATGATTTTAGGTTCAATCGAAGCAGGCGGCACCAAATTTGTCTGTGCGACCGGCACGGCAGATGGCAAGGTAGACAAGCAGGTCCGCATCCCCACGGGCACGCCGGATGAAACCATTCCGGCAGTGATCAAGTTCTTCCAGGATAACCCGGTGGACGCCATTGGGATCGGGACGTTCGGTCCAGCGGACATCGATCCGGCCAGTCCGACATACGGCTACATCACCTCGACGCCCAAGCCCGGCTGGCGCGACTACAATTTTCTCGGCGCGATGAAGGCCGCGATCGATGTTCCTTACGCCTTCACTACCGACGTCAACGAAGCCGGTTACGCAGAGTGGCGGGCTGGCGCCGGCAAGGGCCACAAGAACATGCTGTACTGGACTGTCGGCACCGGCATCGGCGCCGGCTACGTCCACGACGGCAAGCTGCTGCAAGGCTTCTCCAACCCGGAGATGGGCCACATCATGATGCCGCAGCTGCCTGGTGATACCTACAAGGGCCGCTGTCCATATCACGCCAACCACTGCCTGGAAGGCCTGGCTGCCGGTCCCGCAGTTGAGGAACGCGCCGGCAAAAAAGGCACCGAGCTGGCCCCTGACGATCCGGCCTGGGACCTGGAAGCCGACTACCTCTCGATTGCCTGCGTCAACGCTGCTATGATGCTGTCGCCCGACATCATCGTCTTCGGCGGCGGCATCATGCACCAGAAACAACTGCTGCCAAAGATTCGCGCCAAGTTTGCCGAGCACAACAACGGCTATGTCGCGACGCCTGACTTGGACGATTACATCGTCCGCATCGGCCTGAACGACGAGGCCGGCGTGATGGGCGGGTTCTTCCTGGCCGCCGACGCGCTGAAATAGTCAAAAACGAGCGGCTCACGGTGAAATTTCCAGTGAGTCGCTCGTTTTATTTTGCCTGACGGTCTTTCTCATCACGCCACCAAGCCCAGATCACCAACGGCGTGAACAGCCCAGACACAGCCAACTCCATCCAGAAATCACTATTAAGCCCATGCGAGAAGTACTGCCAACCCAGCAAGGCTGACATCACGATGATTATCAGTAAGCTCCGTTTGACCCACCCCGTTTGCTTGTGATGAATCATGTCAAAATATCGTTTTTTGACTGCCGGCAGTACCGTGATATTGGCTAACAACATCACGGCAATCAGCAGACCGCCAAGCGGTGTCGTTTTGACCCCGTTCCAGCCAACCAAACTGGCTGCCAAAAAGAAGGTCAAAATCACGTCGATCAGTAGCGATGCGCGATACACCTTCCGCGCGTTTTTAACAATTCGTTCTTGATGCTTCAGATCCTCAACCATATCGGATCCCTCCTTCAATAAGTCATCGAGGGAAACATGATACAGCCGGCTCAGCGTCAACAGGCTTTGAATATCCGGAAACGAGCGCCCCGTCTCCCAGCTGGACACGGTTTGCCGCGCCACGTGCAGGTCATCTGCGACCTGCTGCTGGGTGAAGTGAAGCTGTTTTCTGGCTTGACTGAGTTGTGTGCCGATTGTGATCATATTTGCCTCCGCAACTCAAATTAAAGGAATCTGTCCAAGCATACTAGCAACCAGCCGTGGCGGCCAGTATTTCTCGGGAAATCTTCTTGCTAAGTATCTTGGCATTGAAAAAAGGCGGCATCTGCCGTCTTTTCTCACTCACTATTCAAACACCATTTGATTCCGGTACAACTCGGCGTAAAAGCCGTGCTGGGCCAACAGCTCCTGGTGGCTGCCCTGCTCGATGATGCGACCGTGCTGCAGCACCACGATGCGGTCCGCGTTCAGAATCGTCTTCAACCGGTGCGCGATGACAAAACTGGTGCGACCCTGGATCACATTGTCCATCGCGGCTTGGATCTTAGCCTCGGTGACGGTGTCGACATTCGACGTCGCCTCGTCGAGAATCAGCAGCCGCGGATCGGTCAAAATCGTGCGGGCGATGCTCATCAGCTGCTTTTGGCCCGCGGAGAAAATGTTCTGCTCGTCGGACACCTTGGTCTCGTAACCCTCAGGCAGGCTTTCGATGAAGTCGTGAATGTTGGCCTGCTTGGCCGCGTCAATCACCCGGTCCATCCCCGCCTCCGGGTCGCCGAAGCGAATGTTATCCGCAATGGTGCCGGTGAACAGCTGGGGATCCTGAAGCACAATGCCGACCGTGTGGCGCAGCTGCGCCAGGTCGAACTCCCGCAGGTCGGTGCCGTCGATGGTGATGCTGCCGGAATCCACATCGTAGAAGCGATTCAGCAGGTTCATCACCGTCGTCTTCCCGGATCCAGTCGGCCCGACCAGCGCCACCATCTGACCCTTTTTGACGTCGATGGTCACGCCATGGAGAATCTCCTTGCCCGGCAGGTAGGAAAAGCGGACGTCATCAATTTTCAGCGCGCGGTCGATGTGGTCGATGGGCTGGCCATTGACCGGTCGCACCTCGTCAGGCTGGCTGCGGACCTCATCAACCCGCCGCGCCCCGGTGATGGCCAGTTGGATCATGCCGTAGAGCGACGTCAGCGTGATGATCGGCTGGTAGTACTGCTGCGCGTAGTTGACGAACACGACAACCCACGCCAGGGCAGCGCCGGTGCTCAAACTGCCGCTCAACGCCAGCCAGGAGCCGGCAAAAATCACGATGGCGGTGTTGAGCAGCGACATCCCAGACAGCAGCGGACTCAAGATCCCGGACCAAATCTGACCCTGGGTCGCGGTTTTGCGCACGCGCTGGTTGTAGGTGTTGAAGCCTTCAACCGAGTCGTGCTGCAGGCCGTTGGTGATGATCACCTTCTGGCCGGTGACCTGCTCATTGATGTAGCCGTTTAAGGCGCCGATGTCGGTTTGTTGCTGATCGACCGCAACGGCGGCTTTTTTCATCACCAAGGCCGCGATCAGCAGGGCGACCGGCGTCGTGCTCATGGTCACCCAGGCCATGGTGGTGCTTTGGTTGAACATCATGATCAGAATGCCAATCATCTGGGCAATTGCCAGCAGAAAATCGATCAGCGCCTGGTTCAGCGCGTTGAAAATGTTATCCAAGTCGCTGGTGTAGCGCGCCAGAATGTCCCCATCGGCGTGCTGGTCGAAGTACTCGACCTTCATCCGCTGCATCTTGCGAAACAGCCCGATGCGCATGGTGCCGGTCGAATACGCGGTGACTTTGGCCAACAGCCAGGACGCGATCAGCAGCGAGGACGCATCCCCGAAGTAGAACAGGACGTAAAACAGCAGCGTGTGGTGGAACGTGGTCAGGCTGGCACCGGCCCGCGTGGCCGGGTTCGTCCACGCCTGCACATAGGTGGTCAGCTCGCTGATGGCGCGGCCCAGGTAAGTCGGCGCAATCACGACGCAGGCCGTGCTGATGCCAATCAAAACCGCGCTCCAGAAAAACGGCCAGCCGTAGGGTTTGAGGTAGTGCCAGTAGTAACGCCCGGCAAGTTTGATGTCTTTCATTACGCCGGCAGCCTCCCTTCCTTAGCCTTTTGCGTTTGGTAAATTTCCTGATAAATGGTGTTGTCGCGGACCAGCTCCTGGTGGGTGCCCTCGCCGACCACGCGGCCGCCGTCCAGCACTAGGATAGAATCGGCGCGGATGATCGACGAAATCTTCTCGGCAATGACCACCGTCGTCGTGTGCTTTAGGTCGCGGTCCAGGGCTTCCTGAACCAGCTTCTCTGACTTGGCATCCAGCGCCGAGGTCGCGTCGTCCAGGATCAAGATCTCCGGATTGGCGATCACGCCGCGCGTGATGGCAAGGCGCTGCTTCTGCCCGCCGGAAAAGTTGGCGGAGCGCTCCTCGACCGGCGCATCGTAGGTCTCAGGCAGGCGCTCGATGAATTCGGCGGCCTGGGCGATTTCCGCAGCGCGGTGCATGCTGGCCGCCGTCGCCTCTTTTTTGACCTGCCGCAGGTTCTGCGCGATGGTGCCGGAAAACAGCGTCGAGCGCTGCAGCACAAAGGCCACGGCGTCGCGCAGGGTCGCTTCCGGCAGCTCCCGCACGTCGACGCCGCCAATCAGCACGCGCCCAGAATCCGGATCAAACAGGCGGGCAATCAGCTGGGCCAGGGTCGTTTTCCCCGACCCGGTCGCGCCGACGATGCCCAGCATCTGGCCGGCCGGCACGGTGAAGGACACGTCCTTCAGGGTCGGCGTCTCATCGCCGGGGTACGTGAAGGTCACGTGGTCGAACGTGATGTCACCTGCGACCTTTTTTTCAGGGCCGTCCACAAAGTGCATGCTCGGCTGGTGATCAAACACCTCGCGCACCCGGCCCATCGAAATGAACGCGCGGGACGCGAAGGTCATGATGAACGAGCCGTTGATCACGGCAAAGAGAATCTGGCCGAGGTACGAGGTAAAGCTGGACACTGCGGCGATGTAAGCCGGGTGCGCCAGGACCTGCGTGCCGACCAGGTACACGGATCCCGCAATCGCCACATTGGCGGTCAGGAAAAAAGCCGGCATCAGCACGGCAAACAGCTCGCCGATGCGGGTGGTCACATCGCGCAGCTCGTCAGACGGCTTGGCGAAGGTCTTGATCTGGTTGTCCTCCTGCACGAAGGACTTCACCACCCGGATGCCCATCAGGTTCTCGCGGGCCACGGTATTGACGTTTTCAATCAGCTGCTGGGTGCGGCCAAACAGGCTGCTCATCTGGCGAAAGGCGACCACGGCGACCAGCACGATGATCACCAACATGGCGAGGATCACCCACCACTGCTGCGGCATCGTGGTCAAAGCCAGCGCCAGCGCCCCGAAGAACAGCAGCGGAATGCGCGTCACCTGCTGAAAGGCGGCCATCACCGCACCTTGGATCTGCTGGACGTCGTTAGTCATTCGCACCACCAAGTTGGACGCGGAAAAGGTCTCAACGTCGGCGTAAGCAAACGACTGGACATGACGGTAGATGTCCGCGCGCAAGTCGGTCGCGACACCCAGCGCCAGGCGCGCCGAGTACACCGTGTTGACGACCCCGCCGACAATGCCGATCGCTGCGAGCACGATCAGCCAAATGCCGTTTTGCCAGACGGCCGCCCGGTCCTTGGCCATGATGGCAGTCATCACCGTTTGCAGCAGCCGCGGCTGCCACAGGGTCGCAAAGACCAGCACCAGCACGGCCAGCGTCGAGATGATGGCGTCCCTGCGGTATTTTTTCAGGTACGGTAAAAGCACTTTCATCTTGTTTCTCCTTAAAATCTCAGTTTGACCAGCTTACTCGAATTTTTAATGACAAGCAAGCAAAAAAATGGTCCGGTGCTGGCAACCGCATCGAACCATGAGACCTTACATAAACTTTTCTGCGGCACCGGCAGGCACGTGCACGAGGTCGCGTGCGACCAGCTCTTCGGCGATCTGCACCGCGTTCCAGGCTGCACCTTTCAGCAGATTGTCGGACACGACCCAGAGGTTGTAAGCACCTGGGGTCTCCTGATCCGGCCGAATGCGGCCGACAAAGGTGTCGCGCGAACCCGCCGCGTTGATGGGCTGCGGGTAAACCTGGTTGGCCGGGTCGTCCTGGACGACCAGGCCCGGAAAGCCACTCATGGCCGCGCGCAGCTCATCGGCGCTCGGCGTGTTGCCCGCGCCGACTTCGAACCACACGGACTCGCCGTGTGCGATCGGCACCGGAACGCGGACGCAGGTCGCGGTGACCTTGATGGCCGGCGAATTCTTGTCACCCAGCATGATTTTCTTGGTTTCGTGGATCATTTTCCACTCTTCATGCGTGTAGCCGTCCTCCTCGAACACGTCGATCTGCGGCAGCAGGTTGAACGCCAGCGGGTAGTGGTGCTCCGCGCCTTTGACGGGCAGCACGGCCGCGTTCATCGGCTTGTCGGCCAGGTAATCGCGGGCCTCGTCTTCCAGTTCATTGATGGCGCTTTGCCCGGCGCCACTGGCGGCCTGGTAGGTCGAGACAATGATGCGGCGCAGGCCGAACGCGCGGCGCACCGGCTCCAGGGCCATCATCATCTGAATGGTCGAGCAGTTGGGGTCGGCGATGATGCCGTTGTGGTGGTTGAGCGCATCGGGATTGACCTCGGGCACGACCAGCGGGACGTTGTCGTCCATGCGAAAATGTGACGTGTTGTCCACGCACACGGCACCGCGTTTGACCGCCTCGGGCAAAAGCTTAGCGGACACCGAACCGCCGGCCGAGGCCAGCACCAAGTCGACGCCGTTAAAGGAATCCGGTGTTGCTTCCTCGACCGTCACCGGCTGGCCCTTGAAGGTCAGCGTTTTGCCGGCAGAGCGCGACGACGCCAACAGGTGGACTTCCTTGACAGGAATCGTCGACTGTTCGAGTTGTTCGATCATGCGCGTGCCGACCGCCCCGGTCGCGCCTAAAATTGCCACCACATATGCTTTTGCCATTGTTCTACTCCTTTTGGGCAACGAAGCGCTGAATGCGCTGGGCCGCCTCAGTCAAATTCTTGGTCGATGCCGCGTACGACAAGCGCACGTGGCCTTCGCCGCCAGGACCAAACACGGAGCCGGGCACCAGCCCAACCTTGGCGTGCTCAGCCAGGTCATACACGAACTGCACGTCATCTTCGCCGAATTTAGCCGGCAGCTTGGCGAAAATGTAAAACGCCCCGGCCGGCTTTGGGGCCGAAAAGCCGACCTGTGTTAGAGCCGCCATCATGAGGTCTCGGCGCTGTTGGTAGACCTTTTTCATCGCTTCGGCATCCCCAGCCCCGGCTGGACTCAACGCCTCTTCGGCCGCCTTCATCATCGGGCTGGCCGCCGTCGTCACCATGAACTGGTGCATTTTGCCTGCCAGTGTCATCAGCGGCGCGGGCCCAGCCAAGTAACCAATGCGATAACCGGTCATCGCGTGGGACTTGGACAGGCCGGAAATCAGCACCGTCTGGCTCGGCAGCAGGTGCGCCAAGCTGATATGCTTTTCCTCGTAGCTGAGTTCGGCGTAGATCTCGTCGGACAGCACCAGTAGATTCGTGTCTGCAATCACCGCCGCCAGCTCGCGTAGCTGCGCGTGGGTGTAGGTCGCCCCGGTCGGGTTGCTCGGGTAGTTCAGGACCAGCCCCTTAGCATCCGGATGCGCCGCCAGCGTGGTTTTTAGCAGCTGCGGCGTCAGCAGGTAAGCCGGCGCCGTGTTGACTAAGACCACGTTCAGGCCGGCCACCGTCGCGACCGCCTCGTACAGCGGGAACGTCGGCGTGGGAATGATGATGGTGTCGCCAGGGTTGAACAGCCCGGCAATGGCGGCGTGAATGCCCTCAGTAGCGCCAACGGTCACGACCACCTCGGTTTGCGGATCGTAATGCGCGTCAAACGTGGTCGCCAGGTAATCGGTGATCTCCTTGCGCAGCTTTGCATAGCCAAAGGACGGCGCGTAGTGGGACCAGTCGGCATCAATGGCGGCATCTGTTGCCTGTTTAATGTGCTCGGGCACCGCAAAATCCGGCTCGCCCAGGGTCAGCTTAATGATCCCGGGAATGGTTGAGATTTTATTGTCCACGGCGCGGATCGCGCTGGGCGGCACTGCCGCCACCTGGCGATTGCCGAGGCCGGTTAGGCTTTTTTTCAGTTCAGGCATAAGACGTCTTCCTTCTATATTAGTCAGTTACAGCAGCGCATCGAGGCCCACGGTCAGGCCAACCGGAAGCGTGTCGACCTGCCGCGCGGCCAAAGCCACGCCGGCCATGAAGCTCGACCGGTCGAACGAGACCTGCTTGATGGACAGGCTTTCGCCGGCCGCGCCGAACACCACTTCCTCCTGAGCCACATAGCCCGGCAGGCGCAAGGCGTGCACCGGCACGTCGTCTAACCACTCACCCCGCGCCGGGGCGCCCTGGTGCGGCGCGACCGGCTTTTTGGTCCGGGCCTCTGAAATCAGTTTGGCCGTGGCCTTAGCGGTCCCAGACGGGGCGTCCAGCTTATCGGAATGGTGCGCCTCGACGACCTCGGCATCCGGGAAGTACTTGGCGGCCTTAGCGGCAAACTGCATCATCAGCACCGCCGAAATGGCAAAGTTCGGGACGATCAGCAGGCTTTGCTCGTTGCCCTGGGCGATCACCCCCAGGGCCTCCTGATCATCTGCGCTCAGTCCACTGGTGCCGATCACGGCGTTCATGCCGTGGTTCAGGGCGTACTCGGCGTTGGCGCGCGCAGCCTGCGGCAAGGTGAAGTCCACCCAAACGTCGGCTGAAACGTTGATGGCCGCCAAGCTGGTGAACACGGGGAACGCGACTTTGTCCTTGGCCTCTGGCGCCAAGCCCCCGACGATGGTCAAATCCTTTTCGCCGGCCATCATGCGCGCGACCTGGCGACCCATTTTGCCGAACACCCCGGCTAAAAAGACAGTTGTCATTGCTCGACCTCCAATTCACCCAGCGAATCCAAGACGACCTGGGTTTCCGTTTCGTTCAGCGGCACCATTGGCAGGCGCAGGCGGTTTTGAATCTCGCCGCGCCGGCTCAGTGCCATTTTGACTGGTTCCGGAGACGGATAGGCGAACAGCGCGTGCATCCGCGGCGTCAGCCAGGCCATCTGCTCATCGGCCGCCGTGATCGCACCGGCGTTCAGGTTATCGATCACCTGTTGCATCTGGTTACCGTACAGGTGCGACGCCACGGAAATCACGCCGCGTGCACCGACCTTCAGCGCGTCCTCGAACTGGTCATCGTCACCGGTGTACACCGCAAAGTCCTTTGGCAGGTGCTGCACCAGCCAGGCCAGGTCCTCGACCGTCGTACACTGCTTGACGCCCTGGATGTTCGGATGCTTGGCCAGCGCCGCCAACGACACGTTGGACAGCTGGACCACCGAGCGGCCCGGAATGTTGTAAATGATCACCGGCTTGGCACTGGCGTCGGCGATGGCCCGGAAGTGTGCGATCATCCCCGCCTGACCGGGTTTGCTGTAGTACGGCACCACGGCCAGCACCGCGGTGATGGCCTGAATCGAGGAGACCTCCTTGGCGAACGCGACGGAATCGCGGGTCGAATTGGTGCCGACGTTGGCGACCAGCGCCGCGCGGCCCTTGAGGACCTCGCCGACGTGTTCGAACAGGCTGACTTTTTCCACGTGGCTGAGCGTCGGTGACTCGCCAGTGGTCGCGCCGACCACCAGCCCGGTGGTGTGCTCGGCCAGGAGGCGCTCGATCAGTTTGTCGAGGGCCGGGTAGTCGATTTCGTCGTGTTCATTGAAGGGCGTGATCAGCGCCGTCAGGATCGGATGATTTTCTAACATATTATGCTTCCTCCATGCGATGGGTCAAAAAGCCAACGAAGGCGTCAACGCCCGGCTTCAGCGCCGCCTCGTCGGGGCTGAGTTCAGCCGAGTGCAGCGAGTGCTCAGGGTCATTCACGCCCAGCCACACCATAGTGCCAGGGAACTGCTGCAGCAAGAACCCGAAGTCCTCACCGGTCATGGCCGGCGCAATGCCGTCAAAGTCGACGCCTGGCGCCTGCTTCATGTAACTGATCAAATCTGCGGTTTGCTTCGGCGCGTTTTCCACCGGCATGTACCCGCCTTGGATCAGCTTCAGGTCGGCCCGAACACCGTACGTCGCGGCGACGCCATCGGCGATCTGCCGCACGCGGCCCTGCATCATTTCAATATCGGTCTGGCGAAAGGCGCGAATGGTGCCATCCAGCCGCGCCGCGCCGGCGATCACATTGCCGATGGTGCCGGCGTGGAACGTGCCCAGCGTGACCACCCCGCCGCGCACCGGATCGACATTGCGTGACACGATGGTTTGCACCTGCATCACGAACGCGGCGGCCGCCACGATCGCGTCATTGGCCTTTTGGGGAAAAGCGGCGTGACCGCTTTTGCCAGTGAACGTCAGGTGGATCTCCGTCGTGCCCGCAAACAGGGTGCCCATGCGCGTGGCGATCTGGCCGGCCGGCAGTGCGGGATTGTCATGCAGTCCGTAAAACTCATCGGGGTGCCATTCCCCGGTAAAAGCGCCGGCATCAAACACGCGCTTGCCGCCGTACTCCGCCTCTTCCGCCGGCTGGAAAAAGAACACCATGTTGTCCCTGGGCTGGTTGGTGGCGAAATACGCCAGGATGCCCATCGCCACGGTCATGTGCACATCGTGGCCACACGCGTGCATCACGCCAGGGTGGTTCGAGGCAAACGGCAGCCCCGTTTTTTCCTCAACCGGCAGCGCATCGATGTCTGTGCGGTAGCCCAGCGTGCGCCGCGGTGCAGTGCCAGCCAGGTGGACAAGCAGGGCGGTCGGCACCGCCTCGACGTGCTTGACGGTCAGCCAAGGGCAGGCCAAGCGCTGAACGAACTCTTCGATGTATGCCTGGGTCTGAAATTCGTTCAGTGCCAGTTCCGGAATGCGGTGCAGCGAGCGCCGGATCGAGATCAAATCGGCTTCTGTTAAAGTGGCCATGTGCATGCCTTCCTATAGTTTGCGCAGCGCATCGATCAGGCCGGTTTCGCCTTCGGTCTTCGCGTCCTTCATCTTGATCACCTTGGCCGGAACGCCGGCAACCACCGCGTTGGCCGGCACGTCATCGATCACAATGGCCCCAGCCGCGACAACGGCGCCTTTGCCAACGTGGACGCCTTCGATGACCACGGCGTTGGCGCCGACCAGCACGCCGTCATCAATGACGACCGGTTTGGCGCTGGCGGGCTCCACGACCCCGGCCAGGACCGCACCGGCGCCGATGTGGCAGTGCTTGCCGACCGTCGCGCGCCCACCGAGCACGGCGCCCATGTCGATCATCGACCCGGCCCCGATCTTGGCGCCGATGTTGATGATGGCGCCCATCATGATCACGGCGTTGTCGTCGATGGTGACGTGCTCGCGAATGATGGCGCCGGGCTCGATGCGGGCGTTTACCTTGCTGATGTCGAGCATCGGCACGCCGGTGTTGCGGCCGAGCGTTTCGACGCGCAGCTGCGAGATGGCACCGCGATTTTCATCGAGCCACGGCGAAAGCCTGGCGGCATCCCCGTACAGCTGGCCAGTTTTGACGTCGAGAAACGCCTGGACGCCGGCCGGCACCGCCGTGAGCTTTTCAATGTTGCCTGCCAAAGTCACGTGCATCGGCGTGGTTTTCGGGGCGCTGGCGATGTAATCGATAATTTGTTCCGCGTTAAATTCAGCCATGTTTTTTCCTCCTAGAAAATGAAAAAGTCCATCCGGCAACGCTCGCCAGATGGACAGCAAATAGTCCAATTAATTGACGATAGCGCCCCGCATTACTGCGACAGTCCGCCGGATCTTCTCCAGCGGCCCAACCGCTCACCGTTCACACGCCGGTGAGGATTTCGGCGGTGTTCCCTTTCGCCTGCCTTCAGCGCATGTGCTTTGCTCGGGCAGGTTACTGATGGCGACCGCAACCTCTATCTTTTTCGTATGTAATTGACATTAGCTTACGATTAAAACTCACCCTCGTCAACCCTTGACACGGACCGACCGCTTTGGTTATGTTGGAGCCAATTGATTAGAGGACGGGGAGACAAACATGAAAGTCATCAAATTTGGGGGGTCATCACTGGCCACCGGCGCACAACTGGCCAAAGTGGTTAAAATCGTGCAGGCCGATGCGACGCGCCAGGTCGTGGTCGTGTCCGCGCCGGGCAAGCGCAGCAAAACCGACGTGAAAGTCACCGACCTGCTGGGCCAGCTGGCCGACCAGGTGCTTGCGGGCAAGAATCCCGAAGCGCTGATCGAAACCATTCTGGCGCGCTACACCGAGATCCAGCAGCACTTTGCCCTGACCGATGACGTGGTGGCCCGGCTGCGACAGCACCTGCAGCGACTCGCCAAGGCCACCTACCCCGGCGTGGACTACCTCCGCTCGGCCTTCATGGCGCAGGGGGAGCACATGAACGCGCAGCTGGTGGCGGCCGTGATGGCGCACCTAGGCATGAACGCACGGTTCGTCAGCCCCAAGGAACTCGGCATCACCCTGACCGGCAAGCCCGGCGCCGCCCTAGTGGACGAGGAAAGCTACGGCCGCCTCGCCCAGTTTGTCTTGCAGCCCGGTGAGATCATTGTCGTGCCCGGCTTTTACGCCTATGACGAGGCTGGCAACATACTGACCTTTGCCCGCGGAGGGTCGGATATCACGGGCTCGATCCTCGCCAAGGGCCTGGCCGCCGACTTGTACGAAAACTTCACCGACGTGTCCTGGGTCTACGCCGCCGATCCCGGCATTGTCGACCACCCGCGCGCCATCAACACCCTGACCTACCGGGAAATGCGGGAACTCGCCTACGCCGGTTTCTCCGTCTTCAACGACGAGGCGCTGATCCCCGTGATCGAGGCGGGCATCCGCGTCAACATCAAAAACACCAACCAGCCGGACGCGCCTGGCACAATCATTGCGCCGACCAAAAACGTCCAGCATCACCACCACATCACCGGCGTGGCGGCCAAAAAAGGCTTCACCGCGCTTTACCTGCACCACTACCTGATCAACCAGGAAGTCGGCTTCACCTTGAAGCTGCTGCAGATCCTCGCCAAGTACGGCGTCTCCTATGAGCACATGCCGTCTGGGATCGACGACCTGACCATCATCATCGACGAAAATCAGCTCACGCCGCAGATCAAGGACCAAATTGCCGCCGAGGTGCGCGCCCAGATTCACCCCGACGAGCTCGAATGGCTGCCCGACTTCGCCATTGTGATGGTGGTCGGCGAAGGTCTGTACGCGCGGCCGGACCTGGTCGCCCGCATCATGGTGGCGCTGGCCGACGCCGGCATCGAGCCTTCTGTCATCAACCAAGGTGCATCGAAAATCGGGCTGATGCTGACGGTGCCAACGGCCAAGGCGGCAGCCGCAGTGTCGGCGATTTACGCGCTCAGCTGCCACAAACAAGAGGCCGCCGCGACCAAGTAACCGAAGTAACAGGAAAACCGACGAGGCTGAGACACAAAGCGGTTTTAGCCCAAAACGCAGGCGTCCCTGCATCACGATTCGCACTTCGAATCGTGATGCAGGGGCGTTTGCGTGTCTGGGCGTTGCTTTGTGGAACGCGACTTCGGGAATTATGTCTCAGCCTGATCGGTTTTTAGTTTGACCAGGTAAAAATCCCCCAGCGTTTCGTGGTCTTCGGCGGCTTCAACGTCTCAAAGCGCTTGACCGCGATGCCTGACGTCGCCTCAGCGCGAAAGTCGACCGCCAGCAGGAAGTCCAGCAGCTGCGCCGTGAGTTCGTCGGTGTGGCCCGGCGATTGCACCAACCGCGCGTCGAGCCAGGCGCTGGGGATTTTATAGTCATCATACCAGCGCCGCACCCCATCGGCCGGTTCGTCATCAAAGCGCAACACGCCGTCGATTTGCCGGGCGACCTTCGCGATGTCAATTGTTCTGACTTGCGGACCGAACAGCCAGCGCACCTCGAAGTCGTGCGCTGGCTCAAAATCGTAAAGCCCCGCCAGCGAGTACTTGTCCTGCAGGCTGCGAATGCCCATTTTCTCGAGGCTAGCGGCTGCGGCCTGCCAGCCCTTGTCCGTTCGTGAGGCGCCGTAGACAAGGATCTCCAGGTCCTTGTCCGCCGCCTTGGTGGCAAAGGCGCCCGCCTGCGAACCGCGCATCAAATCCAGCGTGATCAGAATCCCGGTGAGCATTTTGCCGCCTTGAACCGGATCCATCATGCCAAACAGGCGCATCGGGATGTCCTGCACAATTGTGGGGTAGTTGGCCAGGTAACGCTTCAGGTAAGGGGTACGGAAACGGACCTGCGGCGCCACCAGCACGGCGTCGATGTGCGTCCCAATGTCATAGGCCGTGTCGGGCCGGACCGCATCCACGCTGCCATAGGTGAACACTAGGTCGGTGGAGGAAACCCGCTCATATTGCAGAAAGCTCCTAATGTCGTCCATGCGCGCGGTCAGGCTGGGTTCATTCGCGTTGATGCCCTTGACCATTCGGGCGCAGAACAGGCTGGATGAGCCGCCGCCTGCACAACAGAATAAAATGTTCAACTGGCCGCCTCCCCGTATTCGTTGCCTTCTATTTTATCACAGCAAAAAAGCAGCAGACCGCTTGAATCGGTCCGCTGCTAGGCTTTTGGAAACGGCGTTAGAACTTGTAGTTCCAAGCCGGCACTTCAGTACTCTTGTAAGTCTTCTTGATGACATTGGCCACGGCCTTAGTCTGGTAGGCCTTCACGATTTTCTTGTACGTCTTGTTGTTGCGATCCTGCTTGCGGGCCACAATGATGTTGATCCAAGGCTGAGACTTCTTGGTGATCTTCTCGCGGTAAATCGCCTTTTCCGGATTCAGCTTAGCGTCAACCGCAATGCCGGAGTTGATGACCGACGCGTCAACGTCCGCCAGTGTCCGCGGCAGCTGCGCGGCGTCCAGCGGCTTGACCTTGAGATCCAGCTTGTTGGTCTTGATGTCGGCAGGAGTTGGCAGCTCAGTGTTCTTCAGCGTGATAAAGCCGGCGGTTTCCAGCAGCTCAAGCGCCCGGCCTTCGTTGGTCGGGTCGTTTGGAATCGACACGGTGTCGCCCTTCTTCAAGTCGTTCAGGCTGGAGATTTTCTTGGAGTACACAGCCAGCGGCGCCAGGACGGTTTTGCCGATGCTGACCAGATTGCCCTTGTTGGACTTGTTCCAGTTATCCAGGAAGAACTGGTGCTGGAACGCGTTCAGGTCAATGTCCCCAGCCTCGACCGAGGAGTTGGGCTGGTTGTAGTCGCCAAACTCTTTGATTTTCAAGTTGATGTGCGCATTTTCCTTATCCAGCTGCTTCTGGACGGCCTTCCACACCGTCTTATCCGCGCCGACGATGCCGACCGAGACGTTCTGGGTCTTCGGGGCCGCGGATGCACTCTTGCCACACCCGGCCAGCAGTGTTCCCAATGCAACAGCTGCAACTGCCAAAACCTTAAAGCGTAATTTCATGATTGATCCTCCTCAAATTTTTTCCTGCGGGTGAAACGATGTTCAGTGGGCGATGGTGCGAGGTGGCTGCTCTAGCCAATCGTGCAGGCACGATTGCCATCGAGTGGCAGGCTGTAGACGGCAAAGCGCTAACAGGCGCTGCTTCTCTAGCAGGTCGCGCAAGCGCGACCCGCGTCGAGTGGCAGTCCGTAAGTGGTAAACCACTAACGGACTGCGCAAAAAAGTCCGCCCACTTCTAACTTGGTTAGTTAGAAGTGAGCGGACCCACGGTACCATTCTAATTCGGCTGGCGAACCAGCCCTCAGCAACAGACAATCATCTGTGTGCGAGATAATGGTCGCCGTCCATCACAGCCTTGCTTACGCTCGGTGTGCCTATTCTGTCAAGCCATCTTCGCGCTGCCTCACTACCCCGCTCTCATCAACTCGGGTTTTCTGGTCAGTCCCAGCTGCGCTACTCACTTAACGTCGTTTCAGTAATTTTTAACTTAACGTCAGAATAGCACAGCAAATTTTAATGTCAACCGTTGCATTTTAAAAAGTTTACGCCTATCTTTTGGTGCGAAGGAGTGATCACACCATGGACGAAGCAACAGCATTTTTGCAGCAATTAGTACAAATTGATACCAGCACGAATGCGACCAACGAATCGCAGGTCGCGCACGTGATTCAAAAGAAACTGGCCGATGCCGGAATCGACAGCAAGCTGATTCCTTACGCCAAAAATCGCGACAACCTGGTCGCCGAGTTCGGAACCGGCAAGCCGATTTTTGCCTTCACCGGGCACCAGGACGTCGTCAACACCGGCGACCTCAGCAAGTGGACGTATCCGCCGTTTGAGGGCCACATCGGAGACGGCAAGCTGTACGGCCGCGGCGCCTCGGACATGAAGTCCGGCCTAGCCGCCGAGGTCCTGGCCTTCATCGCGCTCAAGCAAAGCGGCTTTGACCACCACGTCCGCCTGATTCTCACCATCGGCGAGGAGTACGGCGCGATGGGCGCCCAGCAGCTGACCGACGCCGGCTATGCCGACGACATTGACGCGCTGCTGGTCGGCGAGCCGACCGCCGGAAAAATCGAGTTTGGCCACGCCGGTTCATACAACTACAAGGTCAAGAGCTACGGCAAGTCCGCTCACTCCTCACTGCCGGCGCTGGGCACCAACGCCATCGTGAAGCTAACTGACTTCATCGTCGCCGAACGCCACCTGTTCGACGACGTCCCGGTCGATCCGGTCATCGGGCCGCTGGTGCACAGCGTCACCGTGCTGAAGGCCGGCGATCAGGTCAACACCATCCCCGACTACGCCGAACTGGCCGGCAACATCCGGCCGACGCCGAGCTTCATCAACGAAAAAGTCACGGCGCGCCTCAAGGACGCCGTGGCCAAAATCGATGCGGCAGGTGCCGGCTCGCTCAAGTTCGAGCTGACTCACACCTTCTACCCCGTTTTGACGCCGACCGACAGCAAGCTGGTCACCCGCGCCAATGAGGCCATCGAGTCCGTTTCCGGCAAGAAGCTGGCCCTGACGATTTCCCACGGCGCCACCGACGCCTCCGACTTCACCAAGTCCAAGAACAAGTTTGAGACCATCATTTACGGTCCTGGCGACGAGGACAAAAACCTCAGCCACCAGATCAACGAGTACGTCTCCCTGGACCGCTACCACACCGTGATCAAGGAGTACGAGGCCATCGTGCGGCACTACTTCGACTGATCAAAACGAGTGAGTCGTCAAACAGGGCAGGAATCCGTCACAGATTCCTGCCCTGTTTTTTACTGATTTGGTGGGCCGCTCAGCGCCTGGTCCAGTGCTCGATTTTTGATTCGGTGGCGATCAGGACTTCATCGGTCATGCCGAGAAACAGGCCGTGCTCGACCACGCCCACCGTGCTGTCCAGCATGGCCGCCAGCCCGGCCGGAATCGGGAGCGGGTCGACATGCAAGTCGATGATGTAGTTGCCGTAGTGCGTGACGTACCGGCTGCCATCAGCCTTGAGGCGGTAAGCGGGCTGCAGGCCCTGCGCTTCAAAGCGGCGGAAGTTTTGCTCACACGATACCGGCAGGACCTCGACCGGCAGCGGAAAGCCGCCGAGGCGGTCGACCACTTTGCTTTGATCGACGATCCAGACGTTGTGCTTGGCGTTGATCGCGACATTTTTCTCCAGCGTCAGCGCCCCGCCGCCGCCTTTGATGCCGTCGAGGTGGTGATCGACGCGGTCGGCGCCGTCGATGCACAGGTCCACCTGGTCAATGTCCGCAAGCTCGCTGACCGTGAACCCGTTTTGTTCAAGCTGCTCTTTGGAGCGGTTCGACGTCGTGACGATGGCCTTCAAATTCAGCGGGGTCTGCTGGTTGCGCGCCCCTAGCAGGTCGATGAAAAAGGCCACCGTCGAGCCGGTCCCAACGCCGAGCACCGTATTCGGCCGCACCATTGCGACGGCTTGCGCGGCCGCCTGCTTCTTCAGTTCATCCTGAGTTGCCATGATTGCCTCCTGAGCGAATTGTTTTTCCTTTCTCAGTGTATCGAGGCGCCAGGCCCGGCGCAAACTTTTTTGGCTGGGTGCTGAAACAAAATTTCACTGCCAGGCCCGATGCGCTATCATAAGAACAAAAGGAGGCCGCGTTTATGTTAGCAGTCGGATTAATGTCAGGCACTTCCCTGGATGGGGTGGACGCCGCTCTAGTCGAGATCACCGGTGTCAGTGAAGAGACCAAGGTTCAGCTGAAGCAGTTCACGACTGTCCCCTTCAGCGCCGCGCAAAAGGCCCAGATTGCGGCCCAGCTGGCCAACGCCACGTCCAGTGTGGAAGTGCTGTGCAGCCTCGACTTCGCCTTGGGCCACGCGTTCGGCAACGCAGTGCTGGCGGTTTGCCAAGCGGCCGGCGTGCCGAGCGCCAGCCTGGGCTTTGTGGCCAGCCACGGGCAGACATTGTATCACCTGCCGGACCCACCCACAGGCGAAACGCGCAGTACCCTGCAGCTGGGCAATGCGGCCATCATCGCGGAGCTGACGCACACCACCGTGGTCTCCGACTTTCGCTCCCGGGACATGGCCGTCGGCGGTCAAGGGGCGCCCATTGTTCCCTACTCCGAATACGTCCTGTACCGCAGCCCCGCGCACACGCGCATTTTGCAAAACATCGGCGGGATCGGCAACGCGACGATCATCAAGCAAAACGCCCAACTGGAAGACCTGTTTGCCTTCGACACCGGCCCCGGCAACATGGTCATCGACGAGCTCTGCCGCCACTTTTTCCACACGGAGTACGATGACGGCGGCAAGCACGGCGCAGCGGGCACGGTCAACCAGGCGGTGCTGCAGGAACTGCTGAAGCACCCTTACTTCGCCGAGCAGCCGCCCAAAACCACCGGCCGCGAAGTGTTTGGTCAGCAATATACTGAAGGGTTACTTGCTCGGTACCACTTGGCGCCAAACGACTGGATCGCCACGGCCACCGCACTCACTGCCCAGACCATCGCCGATGCGATCAAGCCGTTTGCGCCAGCGGGCACGCAGCTGATCGTCGGTGGCGGCGGCAGTTACAATCCCACCCTGCTTGCCATGCTGGCACAGGCGGCCCCTGGCGTTGAGGTCCTGACCCAGGAACAGTTGGGCTTCCGCTCCGACGCCAAGGAGGCCATTGCCATGACGATTCTCGGCAACCAAACCCTGCATCACTTGCCCAGCAACGTCCCCAGCGCCACCGGAGCCAGCCGACCGGTGATTTTGGGCAGTATCACTTATTACGCATAGCCTTTTGGGTCTACCGCTGCCGTGGTAGGCCCTTTTGCGTGCTCAACAGGCACACAAAAGGGCCGCCGACAACATTGCCGGCGGCCCTTGGTGCCAATTTTACATGTGACCCTTCTTCAGGAAGTAGCTGTGCTCTTCGGTCATGAAGATCACCGCGAAGAGCGCGCAGAACCCGTAAAAGAACGCCGACGCCACACTGTTCATGTGCGGCCAGATCAGATACGGGATGATCATCACCAGAAACGCCGACAGCGCCCAAATCCAGCGGTTAATGTTGATGTTCCGCGCTTTGAGCCCGGCGATCGCCCACTGACTCAGAGCGAGCACAACCAGAAAGCCGGCGAAGACGAGTAACCAGTAAAACATATCAGCACCTCAAATCCTGTTAGTTAGTGGCAGCCTCAGCGTCACGCTTAGCCTGAGATTCAGAATCCTGGCCGTTGCCGCTGATTTCATCAGAGTACATCTTGTTATCGTAGGCCTTAACGAATGGGAAGTAAATCACCGTCGCCACGACCAGGTTGAACAAGATCAGCACAACCATGCGCCAGTCGTTCCCAGCGGACAGGTAACCACCAATTGGGGCTGGCAGCGTCCAAGCAGGGATCGTGGTGAAGCCGTTGACCAAGCCGAACTTAACGGCAAAGTACGAAATCGTCGTCAAGACCAGTGGGACCAGGTTGAACGGAATGAACATGTACGGGTTGAGCATCATTGGCGCGCCGAAGATCATCGGCTCGTTGATGTTGAAAATGGCAGGCACGATGGAGAACCGGCCGACTTCCTTCAAAAACTTAGACTTGCAGATCGTCAGGAACATCATCGCAACGACCAGGGTCGCCCCGGCACCACCAATGGTAACGGTCCACTGGTAGAACTGTTCAGGGGCAATGTATGGCAGTTTGGTTGCCGCGGTGCCCTTCGCCAGCGCATCGGCGTTGGCGTTCAGCATGATCAGCCACATCGGCCGAACAACGGAACCAACAATGGACATCCCGTGGATCCCGAAACTCCAGAGCAGGTGGATCAGGAACATTGGCAGCAAAGCCCCGAGCAGGTTGTTGCCCAGTATGTTAGTCAACGGCTGGAACAGCGCCAGCAGCGCGGCGTTAACGTCAAAGCCGAGCACATCGCGGATCACCCACACGAAGGTGAGAATCACGGCGCCTGGGATCAGCGCTTCAAACGAACGGGCAACCGCTGGTGGCACCTGCTCGGGCATTTTGATCGTCACGTTGTGCGTCTTGAAGAAGCGATAAACCTCAACCGCGAAAATCATGGCCAAGATGCCGCCGAACATGCCGGAAGCACCCAGGTTAGCCATCGGAATGACAAAACCAAGCGGCTTTGCCTTCGGGGTCAGCACGTTAATTGGCTGCTGCAGCATGAAGAACGCACCCAGTGACAAGATCCCACCGGTGACGCCATCCAAGTTGTAGGACTTGGCCAAATCTTGACCCATGACGAACGTGGCGTAAATCGCCATCAGGCCCATGGTCATCCGGTACGGGATCACGATGGTCGCTGAGTACGGTGCCAAGGCATCAGCCCACGCCTTAATTGGCAGGTTGATGAAAACCATGAAGAACGTCCCGATCAAAACCAGGGACAGTGAGGACACAACCCCGTTACGAATGGCTAACAGATGGCGCTGAGTCCCAATCTTCGCCATTGGTGGGACGAGTCTTTTCTCGACCCACTTCATCATCTTATCCAAACTACTCACTCCTAACCTAACTTGAGAATAATTGCATCTGGGCGGTTTTGAAAGCGCCTTCACCCTGAAGTTTACCAGCCTGAAATTAAATTTCAACTGATTTGGCTAAAAAATCTGAAATTCTGTCATTTCATTTTACGGTAAAAATTGGTCTAGGCAATTACAACAACCGCTTCTTGTAATCACGAATGACCTGGTGCGAATCCGCCAAGGCCTTGGAGGTCTGCTTGAAGTTGCGGCTGACAAAATCATAGAAAATAATGTCGACGATCATGAACTGAGCCAGCAGGGAGTTGGTCGCCGCGATGCGGTTGGCCGCCTCCTTGGGCTGCGAGGTGTGCACCGCAATGTCCGACTGCTTGGCCAGGCTGTTGTTGCCAAAGCGGGTCAATGAGACCAGCTTCACGCCAATTTTCTTGGCAAACTGCGCGGCCACCAACACTTCAGGCGTCTCCCCCGAGTTGGAGATTAACCACAGCACATCCCCGGGACGCGCATTGACCAGCTTGGGCAAAAGCGAGTTCAGGTCATTATCAGCGACGGCCGGGGTGCCGATGCGATTCCACTTCTGACAAATGTTTTCGGCGGTCAGATTCGAAGCGCCGATACCAAACACAAACAGTTGCTTGGCCTTGCTCACGGTTTTGACCAACGCCGCGACCTCGTCTTGGTTGACCTGGTCCGTGGTTTCGCGAATCGACTGCAAGGCACTGGACAAAAGCTTACTTTTGATCGATGGCAGCGGCTCATTGGGCGTGATGTCCGCGAAGTTCTGCGGATCATCGGGCGTCTTGGTCAAGTCAGATGACAGCAGGATCTTCAGCGTGGTGAAGCCATCGATGTCCAGACTCTTCGTGAGCCGGATCACCGAGGCGGGAGAAGACCCTGCCGCCTTCGCCAAGCTGGCTGCGGTCATGCCGATCACTTGCTCCGGGTGAGCGAGAATGAATTTCGCCACCTTATCCTCCGCCTCGGACAATTCTGCCCGCGCGTTCAGGATCCATCCCCGTACTGACATTGGTATACCTCCTTCAAAAACAAGAATACGTGCCCACCAATAACCTGACAAGCGATTTTGTCAGTTTTCCTCACATTTCATGAAAAACTATTTCAGGATTTTCAGGGCTTTGGCGATAAACCCGTCGCTTTGCTTCAGGGCCGCCTTCGCGTTGGCTAAATCTGTGTCCGCGTCAATCATGACAATGGCCACTTTCGGCTCGTGCTCAGCCGCTTCGTAGTACTTTGCCGCCGTGGCAAAATCAACGCCCGTGGCCGCCATGATAATGCGCTTGGCCCGGTCGACCAGCTTGATGTTGGTCGGCTTCACGTCGACCATCAAGTTGCCGTAGACCTTGCCCAACTTGATCATGGCAGTCGTGGAGAGCATGTTCAGCAGCAGTTTCTCCACGGTGCCGGCCTTCATGCGCGTGGACCCGGTGACGACTTCCGGGCCGACAACCGCTTCGATCACCAGGTCGGCATGGGCCGAAATGGCGGCGCCGTGGTTGCAGGACAAGGCGGCCGTGCCGGCACCGACACTTTTGGCGTAATCGAGCCCGCCAATCACGTACGGCGTGCGGCCCGAGGCGGCCAGGCCAACAACAAAGTCCTTGGCGCTTAACGCATGCGCCTTGAGGTCGGCCGCGCCGCCTTCTTGACTGTCCTCAGCGCCTTCCACGGCCTCGGTCATGGCCCGCTTGCCGCCGGCGATCAGCCCCTGCACCATCTCGGGGGAAACCCCGAACGTCGGCACACACTCCGCCGCGTCGAGTACCCCCAGCCGGCCGGAAGTCCCGGCCCCGATGTAAAACAGGCGCCCCCCCTGGCGAAAACTGGCCACGACCTGGTCGACGATTTGCGTCAACGGGGTCATCACCTCAGGGGCGGCAATGACCTTGGGCACCTGCTGGTCCTGCTGGTTGATGGTTTTCAAAATGTCTGCCGTGCTCATGACGTCAATGTGCGTGGTCGCGGGATTACGCGCCTCAGTTGTGTTTTCCATTGTTAAGCTCCTTACTCGAATCAAATAGCCAGGTCCAGGCCTGCACCAGTGCCCGGGTCCAGAAGAACCAGTCATGCTCACCCGGCCCAGTCTGGTACGTGACCGGCAGGCTCAGGTCCTGCGTCAAAAAGTCGTTGAAGTCATCGTTGACCTGCTTCATGAAGTCGGCATCCCCGATGGTGTGGTACCACCGCAGCCGCCCAAGCGCTTGCTGATCTGCGGCCTTCAGCGTCTGCCGCAGCAGATCCGTCGGCACCTTTTCGCCAAAGACGCGCCGGTAGTCCGGCATGATGCTCGGCACCACGGCGAGATCGACCACCGGGGAGATCGCGGCCACCGCACTGAACCAGTCCGGGTGCGCTGCGGCCAGCATCATGGCACCGAAACCACCCATGGAATTCCCGGCCACGTAATTGTTAGCGGCGGTGGCGTCCAGCGGCAAGAGCTGCCGCATGGTCGGGATCAGCTCCTTCGTGAGATAATCGAAGTACGGCGCCCCGGCCGCCTCGTTTTGATAGAAGCTGCGGTCCATTTCCGGCATGATAACCGCCACGTTATCGCGCACTGCCAGCGGTTCAATGGCCGTTTTGCGCTGCCAGCCGGAGCCGTCATCGCCCAGGCCGTGAAACAGCCACAGTGTGCGCAGCGGCTGGCTTGGCAACTGATCCGGCAGCACCACGGTGGTCCGCATCTGGTTTTGCAGGCGCTGCGACGCCCGCGTTAATGTGATCAAGGCCATTTTGATCAGGTCCTTTCTTCTTTACTCGTTCCCTTTATAAAACAAAAAACCAAATAATTCAATAAAACCTTGAAAAAATATTTCACGTTGCTAAGATGTAAGGGTAATCAACCCGCACAATTCCAGACAGGGAGGCAGCACCATGACGTATCAAATCGGTATCGACAGCGGCGGCACGCACATTGTCGCCACCGCCTGGGATGACAGTGGCAACCAGCTGGCCCAAACCACCGCCGGGCCTGGCAACATCCTGCTGGACGGTCCAGGCACGATGCGCAACTTGCAGCGCGTGATCAAACACCTGGCCGCAGATCTATCCGACCAGCACTGCACGCAGATCCTGGCAGGAATCGCCGGGGTCGCAACCACAGGCAACGGCGCCAGCGTGGCGGCTCAGCTGGAAAAGGACCTCGGCATCCCCACCGCCGTGATCAACGACGCTGAACTGGCGCTGCTGAATGGGCTGGAAGGCGCTGATGGCACGCTGGTGATTGCCGGCACCGGCTCAATCACGTACGGCCGGCAAAACGGCCAGTTCCTGCGCGTTGGCGGCTGGGGGCAGCTGCTTGGCGACACCGGTTCGGCCTACCAGATCTTCGCTTTGGCGATGAAAAAAGCGCTGGCGGCCCATGACCGCGGCGAGGGCAGTCCCCTGATCACGCTTTGCGAGGCGCTGCTTGAGGCCAACTCGATGCCGTCCGCCGTGCGCCGCTTTTACCAGCTGGATCGCGCGCACCTTGCCGCCTTTGCGGCCAAGGTGGCAGCCGCGGCTGATGATGGTAACGAAGCAGCCCAGCGCGTGATCACGGAATCGGCCCGGGCGCTCGCCCAGGAAGTCTTAGTCCTGCTGAACCGCTACGCTGAGCCGACCCCGCTCAAGCTGGCACTGTCCGGATCGGTGCTGGTTCATAATGAAAGCTTCCGGCACACCCTGATCGAAACCATCCGCGCGCGCTACCCAATTCAAGCCCGGGTGGTCACGACCAACAACTCGCGCGGGGTGCTGTTCTGGCACCGGTGGCAAGAAAAAGAAGCATAGTCACGATCCGGGTCTGCAACGCCTGAGTGCCTTAATCAGGCTAAAAGCGCAGACCCTACGCAGCCTTATATTCGGAGGAATGTATTTTGACAATGCGGCAACTCGGCCTTTCGATTTACCCGGATCACAGTGATTTCGAGAAGAACAAGGCCTATCTGGAACTCGGCAAGAAGTACGGCTTCACCCGCCTGTTCATGAGCATGCTGGAGGCCGGCAATTCAGTAGACGAAACCAAGGCGAAGTATCAAAAAATCGTCGACGTGGCCAAGCAGCTCGGCTACCAAACCATCATCGACGTGTCCCCGCGCATTTTTGACCAGCTGGGGATCTCCTACTCCGACCTCAAGTTCTTCGCCGACCTGCACGTCGACGGCATTCGGCTGGACCAGGGCTTTGACGGCGCGACGGAGGCCCTGCTTTCATACAACCCGTATGGCCTGATCATCGAGCTGAACATGTCCAATAACGTCGACTACCTCAACAACATCATCAGCTACCAGGCCAACACGCCTTACCTTTACGGCTGCCACAACTTCTACCCGCAAGTCGGCACGGCCTTGCCGTACGACTTCTTTGAGGCCTGCTCCAAGCGCTTCCGCCAGTTCAATATTCACTCTGCCGCGTTTGTCGCCAGCCAGGTCGGGAACATGGGCCCGTGGAACGTCAACGACGGCCTGCCGACTTTGGAAGCCGACCGGCGCCTGCCCATCGAAGTTCAGGCCAAGCACCTGTGGGCTTCGGGCCTGATCGATGACGTGCTGATCGGCAACGCCTACGCCAGCGAGGACGAACTGAAACGGCTCAGCCAGATCAACCGCTACCAGGTCCAGTTCCACATTGATTTCGTCAAGGACGTCAATGACATTGAGAAAACCGTGGCGCTGACCCCGCAGCACTTCCGCCGCGGCGACATCAACCCCAACGTGATCCGTTCGACCCAGCCGCGAGTCACCTACAAGGCGGTGCCGAACGCCCCGCACGATAACGAGCAGGAGTTCCAGCGCGGCGACGTGCTGGTCGGCAACGACGGCTTCGGCATTTACAAAAACGAGCTGCAAATCGTCCTCCAGCCACACAAAGAGCCGCGGAAAAATAAAATTGGGACGATTGCGCCGGAAGAGCTGATGCTGCTGGACTTCATCAAGCCGTGGAGCAAGTTCAAGTTCATCAGCTGAAACTTTTCTGGCCGATAAGGCTTGACGGTTCCTCAATCTAACCGTATACTCATTTTCAACAAATCAAATTGCAATGAGAAAGACCAGTAATCAACAGTTGTCATTCAGCGAGCTTCGTGAGGTGCAAGGAAGCATGGCGACAGTTGGTGAATATCCCTTTCGAGCAGGGCCCCGAACCAAGAGTAACGGGTCATGGCTGCCACCCATTACAGTGGCCGTGTATCGCCTTCGGGCCGTACATGTCGAGGCGAAGCTGGCGACAGTTTCGCGTACTCAAGGTGGTAACGTGCAAAAGCACCCTTGATCTCCAGTTGGAGATCGGGGTGCTTTTTCTTTTTCTCATGGCAAGCGCATTAGCGCAGGAGGAATGTTGATGGACTCACTAACTGAACCAAAATTAAAAACGCGCGACTATGTGGTGGTCGCCTCAATGCTGTTCGGCCTGTTCTTCGGCGCCGGCAACCTGATTTTCCCGCTCCACCTCGGCCAGCTCGCCGGGGCCAACTGGCTGCCGGCCGCGCTGGGCTTCTTGGTGACCGCGGTGGTCCTGCCGCTGCTGTCGGTGCTTGCCATTTCCGCCACCCACGCCAAGGGGGTCTATGACGTCGGCCTGCCGCTTGGCAAGTGGTTCGCCCTTGCCTTCATGATCCTGATTCACGCGACCATCGGCCCGCTGTTCGGCACGCCGCGCACCGCGACCGTTGCCTTCACCACCGGCGTTGCGCCGATGCTGCCAAAAGCGGCGGCCCAAGGCGGCCTGCTGGTCTTCTCCGCGCTGTTCTTCGTGGCCGCATTCCTGCTGTCCTACAAGGAAACCAAGATCACCAGCGCCATCGGTAAGGTGCTGAACCCGACTTTTCTGGTCCTGCTGTTCGTCCTGTTCTTCGCCGGCTACCTGAACCGCATGGGCAGCGTTGGCGCGGCGGCCGTGACAGCTGATTACAAGTCCGCCGGCTTCCTGAACGGCTTCCTGCAGGGCTACAACACGATGGACGCGCTGGCAGGGCTGGCCTTTGGCGTCACCGTCGTCACCGCGGTGCGCGGCCTTGGCCTGAAAAAAGACGGCGACGTTGCCAAGTTCACGGCCAAGGCTGGGGTCCTGGCCACCGCCGCCATCGGTTTGGTTTACCTCCTGCTGATCGGCCTGGGCGCGATGTCCGTCAATCACTTCGCCGTCAGCTCCGAAGGCGGCACGGCGTTCAACCAAATTGTCACCTACTACTTTGGCGCCGCCGGCCACGCGCTGCTGGCCGCGATGCTGACGCTGACCTGCCTGACCACCGCGGTGGGGCTGGTCGCAGCCTTCGCACAGGACTTCCACAAGCATTTTCCGAAGGTCAGCTACCGCGCCTGGCTGGCGATGATGAGCTTTGCGTCCTTTTTGACCGCCAACTTCGGCCTCGACACCATCATTCAGTGGTCAACGCCGATGCTGATGTTCCTGTACCCGCTGGCGATGGTGCTCATTGGCCTGTCCGTCGCCTCGCACCTGTTCCACCGCGACCCGGTCGTTTACGGCTTCGTGGTCGCGTTCACCGTGGTGCCGGCCTTGATGGACATGGTTGCCTCGTTCCCTGCCGTGATCTCAAAAAGCGGCTTCGGCCTTGCCATCACGCATTTCCGCGACGCCTACCTGCCGTTTTCCAGCCTCGGTTTGGGCTGGGTCGCGCCTGCGCTGGTTGGCCTGGCGATTGGCCTGACGATCCACTTTGTCCGCCAGCACCAAGCCGCCGCGGCATCGGAGCTGGACTAACGCACGCCCTGCCGCTTTGAAGTTTTTCCCAAAAGCCTGAGCGGCAGCCTTGTGCAAAAAGGTTTATGTCAATTACGTAAATGCCAGCCAAAACGGTTGGCATTTTTTGTTAAACATGAGATACTAACTTTAAGTCAGTGCCACCCAAGGAGAAAAAATGGATGCACAACTCACCAATTACCTAATCAATCAAGCCAGCGGCGTCGTGATCGCGTACCTGCTGATCACCCGCGTGGAGCACCGCCTCGATGTGCTGATCGAAGAGGTCACCAAGCTGACCAAGGAGATCGCCGCCGTCGGCAAGTTGGGAAGTGAACTCAATGGCTGAACTAGTCGCTGATGTCTCCTCCTGGAACCCGGACACCGCCGCCTTTTTCCAATCGCTGAAAAAGGCCGGCGCCAAGGCGGTGATCGTCAAGCTGTCGGAAGGCACAACCTACCGCAACCCCAAGGCCCCAGCGCAGATCAAAAACGCCTGGGCCGCGGGCATGCATGTCCATGGTTACCACTACGCCAGGTTCCAAACCGTCGACCAGGCCAAGGCCGAGGCGCGCCACTTCGCCGCCACCGCCAAGCTGCGCGGCCTCAACCACACCAGCGTGATGGCGCTGGACTTGGAAGACGCCAGCATCAAAGGCGACACGACTGCCCGCGTGGCGGCGTTCATCACCACGCTCAAGCAGGCCGGCTACCCGAAAGTGGACCTGTACACCAGTGCCAGCTGGATCTGGTACCACCGCGTGAACCTGGCCAAGCTGGTGAAGCTCAACCTGTGGATCGCCCGCTACCAGGCCGACCAGCCCGGCGTGGATAGTGTTGGCACCTGGCAGTTCACTTCGAACTTTCACGGGCTGAAAGTCGACATGAGCTACGATTTCTTTGGCTACTACAGCAAGGTTTAGACACTGCAGCGCCCGTCATCCGTAACGGATGGCGAGCGCTGTTTGCGTTATTTGTGGAAAAACTTGGCGACTTGCTCAACGTAACCGTGCTCGGCGTTGACCCGGCGCAGCAGCGGCAGGTCATGCGTCGACGTCTCCCCAGTTTCGCGCAGGTGGCGATACAACTCAGGATACGGCACGTGCTGCTGAATGGCGCGCTGGATCTCCTTTTGGATGTCGTAATCGACCTTGCGGAACGCCACGTCCACGCGGCCCAGGCGGTCGATGTGCAGCAGCGCGTAATGCGCCCGCTGGTCGGCGAAGAACTTGTGCCACGGCGAGTACGGCTGCCCGACCGCACCGGGATTGACCACGAGCTGGCCGGCCGACGTCTGGCGCATCAGCTGCTGGTGCGTGTGCCCGTAGACAGCGAGATCCTGATCCGCCGTCAGGAACTGGTCAAAATGGTCCTGCGGCTGGGTCGGATACAAGTCACGGCCGCCGGGACGCGTGCGCTGATTGTGCGCCACACCGATTTTAAGGCCGTTGACCGTGCGCTCGCCGGCGATCGGGTGGCCTTGAAGCATCCGCCACTGCGCGGCGCTCACGTGCTGGCAGGCGTATTCGACCAGCCGCGCCACGTAGACATCCCCCGGATTATCCAGGTGAAAGCGGCCGGCCATGATTGCGTACATGTCCAGCTCCCAGTTGCCGTTCAGCCACACCTCAGGATGGACGGCCTGGAGCAGTTGGATCAGCCCCACGTCCGCCGGGCCGGGCAAGAACAGATCGCCCAGAAACCAGTACTGCGTGGCGGCGTGCTTGTTCGCATCGGCCAGCACGGCGGCCAGCGCCGTCTGGTTGCCGTGCACGTCCGCCATCACCGCAATCGTTTCGTCTTGCATAACCCCCGCCTCCTTGAGGTTATCATACGAAATGGGATGAGGCTGTCAAGCGGTGGCGATTGTTGAACGCAGCAAGTCAAATCTTTTGAACTTCGCCGCCAACCCGGTTAAGCTGACCCTGGAGGTGGTACCATGCAAATCAAACATGATGTCGTTTACGACGCGGCCAATCACCTGACCCTGGATATTTACGGCCCGGACGGGGTGGCGCGCGGCGGGATCATTCAGATCCACGGCGGGGGCTGGTTCCGCGGCGACAAGGCCAAAGACGAGGACTGGGCCGAGCGCTGGGCGGCGCGCCAGTACGAGGTGCTGGTCCCGAACTACCGCATCGCCCCGGCCTTCCACTACCCGGCCGCTCAAGCTGACATGGAGACGCTGATGACCTGGGTGAAAACCGCGCAGCTGCCGTTTGATAAACATCACTTGGCCGCAGTCGGCAGCTCCGCCGGTGGCAATATGGCCGTCGAGCTTGCCATTAAGTACGGCGTGCCCGCCATTTCCCTTTCCGGCATTCTGGACATTGGCAACTGGCTGAGCCAACACCAGGACGTCGACGCGGCGGAAGGCGACACTAGCGACTTCAACCAGCGGGCCAGCGCGACCATTAATCAGGACGGGCCCAACGACCCCTTTTACAAGTGGTTCATGACGAACTACATCGCGCCGGCCGACTATGCAAAGGCCTCACCGGCACCGCGGGTCACTGCCAAAACCGGCCCGCTGTACCTGGCCAATTCGCTGAACGAGTTCGTCCCGACCAGCGGCCTGTTCCAAATGGGTGAGGCCCTGAGCCGTGCGCAAGTACCGTTCACCCTGCGCACCGTGGTCGGCAGCCGTCACGCCAAGGGTTACCTTGATGATGTGTTCGATGAACTCAACCTATTTTTGAATAAGATGATCTAGCCAACTTGGCGACGCCTCACCCATGCTGCACGCGTGGATGAGGCATTTTTTTAGCCGCCGGCCGCCAAATGATTCACCCGTTGAATATTCTGCTGGTGTGAACCGGGTTCACTGTGATACACTTCACATAATCCATGAAAGCGTTTTTATAGGGAGGACTTTTTATGAAGAAGATCACGATTATCGGTGCCACCATTTTGATGACGCTGAGTCTCGCCGCGTGCGGCAACAGCAGCAGTTCCTCGGATAGCAGCAGCAAGAGCTCCAGTGCCAAGACCGCGCCCAAAGCGGCCAAGGTGAAGATCAGCACCGGCGCCGTTAAAGATGCCACCGTCCCCGGCAAAGGGACGCTGGTCATGCGCCAGCTGTACGCCGCACCGCACGGCAAGCAGTCATTTGCCGCCGTCACCGTGACGCTGAATGGGGACACCATCGTCGACGCGAAAATCGATGAGTTCCAGTACGTCGCCAAAAGTGCGGACTGGACCGCCGTTCCGAACGGGGATTCAGACTTCGGCAAGGGCTTCCCCAAGGGCCAGATCCTGATCGCCAAATACCAAAATAGCAAGCCTTACTCCGCGTTAATGAAAAAGGAAGCCAAGGCGACCCACACCTGGCAGGAAAACGCGAATGCCATCGAATCCTTCGTCAAGGGTAAGACCATTGACGAGGTGAAGACCGCAGTCGGCGACGTGGGCGCTACCAAGAAGGTCAGCGACGTCGTGTCCGGCGCGACCTTTGTGGACACCAAGGGCTACCTGCAGGCGATTTACGACGCCGCGACAACCGGCATGGTCTCCACCGGGATCGAAACGACCGATAACAACGTCACCACCGGCCAGACCCTCGCTGCCCCTCACGGCAAGCAGTCCTTTGCCATCGTGACCGTCGCGATGCAGGGCGACAAGATTGCCGACACCTTCGTCGACGAGTTCCAGTACGTGCCAAGCAGCGACTTCGGCGGCGTGCCGAACTCCGACAGCGACTTTGGTAAGACCACCAAGGCCGGCACCGTCCTCGGCTCCAAGCGCGCCAACGACGACGCCTACTCCAGTCTGATGAAAAAGGAAGCCAAGGCGACCCACACTTGGCAGGAAAACGCCGACGCCATCAACGACTTCGCCAAGGGCAAAACCATCGCGCAGCTCGAAGCCGCAACTAAAGAGTTAGACGGCAAGACCAAGAAGAGTGACATCACCGACGTGGTCTCCGGCGCGACCTTCGCCGACACCGATGGCTACCTGAAGTCGATCATCGACGCCGCTAAGTTGGCCAAGTAACCACCGCCAAACCGCAAAAATAGGCATCCCGGCCCGCGCCGAGATGCCTATTTGCATGTGTCGCTCTAAATCAGGTCGCCACCCTGAAAATCTTCCGGCCGGTACCAGGCGCGCACAGCGTCGGCAACAGACTGTTCCAGGTAGCTGACCTCGATGTTCTCGTTGTCGTCCCCTTCGCGCACGTTGATCACCACGTGGGCGACCTGCTTTTTGGCCAGCCAGTAGCTGGTGTTGACCTCAAGCGACTGAATGTTTTCGCGGCGCACAAAGAACCGCTGCCGGCGCCACCACCCGCCCTTTTGCAGGACCAGCAAGTCCGGCGAGATGATTTTCACGCCGGCGCTGCGGGCGGCGTACGCCCCTTGAAGCGCGGTAAACACGAGCCAGGCCAGGCTCAGTCCTAGCGCGATGGGCAGCCAGCGCGCCCGCCAGAAATAAATGGCGAGCGAAATGCCCACGGCCAGCCCCACACCGGTCAGCACAGCGTTGCGGATGTAGTACCAGTACCGCTTGCGCAAAACCGGCTGAAGCGCCGGCACCGCCGCCGGCAGCCACGTGATGAAGCGGCGCATGGTGGCCAGCGCCTGGTCCTCCTTGACCACCGGCATCAGGACCATTGCGTTACTGGTCTCATCGTCCGAGGCGTTCGAGGCGATCAGCCCCTGCACCGTCGTCAGGTGAAACCACTGGCGCACCACCGTCTGCGAAAAGCGCACCGCCTGCAGTTGGCGCAGCCGCGTGCTGACCTGGGTGCGCTTCAGCAGGCCGCGCGCCGCCGTCAACGTGTCGCCATTTTGCGTCAGGGTGAACTGGTAGTATTTTTGCAGCAGGCGCAGGTAGGAAATCAGAATGCCAATAATCAGCGCAAACACGATGAGCGCCAGCAAGGCCGCGGCGGCCAGCTGCGCCATGTAGCGGTCAAGGTTGTGCTCCCAATCCTTGGGGACGATGTCGTCAAACTTGTCCCAGAGCCACAGCGCCCCGGTCAAAATCGGGATAAACCCCAGAGACGTCAAGGCGTACAGGTTCAGGTCATGAGTGGAAATCGTGTAGCGCGCGGTCGGCGATTCGGCCTCAAATCCGGCAGCCGGCGTCTCCCCAGCTAACTGCGCCTGGGCGACGCTGCTCGCGTCAGCCGCATCAGCTGCCAGCGGTGCGGCCGGCTCGCCACGGCGCGCCATTTTGCGTCGGGCCTCGATTTCCGCACCCACTGCCGGCGCCACGGCGTAAAGCTGCGCCTCGCCTTCCTTGCCGTTTTGACTGGAGGTCTCGATCACCAGGCTTTCGAGGTCGAAGGGCTTGAGAAAAAACCACTGCTGGTGGCGCAGGGTCTGGATCTTCGCGTAGGGAATGTGGCGCGTTTTGCGGACAAACAGACCGGACTTGATCACCACCTGCGAGTCCGCCAGGCGATAGGTGAACCGCAAGTAGCGCACCACGGTGCTGGCGACCACCAGCAGCAACCCACAGCCGACTAAAATCCACACGATCCAGCCGCCATCGTCCCGGTCATTAAACCCGATGACTACCAGCCCAATCACATAAATGAGGCTGCTGTAAAGTCCTTGGCCGGTCATCAGAATCAGTGCGGCCAGCGGCAGGCGTTCATCCTTCATCGCGTGCCTCCTGAGCCAGCTGCATGATCCGGTCCCGCAGCGCGGCCGCCACGTCCTGCGTCACCCCGGCGATTGAATCAGTCGTCGATGCGGTTTGCACCTGGACCTCCTGAAGCCCCTGCCACTGCATAATGGGGCCCGACTCCAGCGTCACGTTTTGGATCCGGCTGATCGGCACCGCCTTTTCCGAACGAAAGATGTACCCGCTGCGCAAATACACCGCAGTCGGCGTGATCAGGTAGCGCCAAAACTGGTACCGGTACGGGATCAGCACCAGGTGGATCCCGGCGTGCAAAATAGCCGCCGCGCCTGTTATGGCAGCCGGCCACCAAGGCCAGTGCCACAATCGCCAAGCGACCAGCAGAAAAATCGTGATTGCCAGCCAAATGGCCCCGTCGATCAACGCTTTCGTGCGCCAGACCGTTTTGATCTGCGCAGGCAGGTGTTCCCCTTTCATCCCCATCACGCTCCTCTTTTCGGTAGTATACCCCGAAAACGATTGCAGAGGGGGTGACATGACATTTTTGTTCGCGGATAAAAAAAGCCAGGCAATCTCGCCTGACTTGACCGTCTCTGATCAGAACTTGAACAAATCCGTCGACAGGTACCGCTCGCCGTTGTCTGGGGCCACGGTGACCACCGTCTTGCCGGTGCCGAGCTTCTTGGCCAGCTCAATGGCGCCAAAGATGTTGGCGCCAGCGGAGATCCCAGGCAGGAACCCTTCCTCGCGGCTGACCTGCTTCGCCATGGCAAAGGCTTGGTCAGAGGTGACCTCCACGACATCCTGGTACAAGTTGGTGTCCAAGACTTTCGGCACAAATCCAGCGGAAATGCCTTGAATCTTGTGCTTGCCGCCGTGACCTTCCTTGAGCACCGGACTTTCGGCCGCCTCCAGCGCGTAGATCTGCACGGCCGGGTTGGCCTTTTTCAGGGCCCGCCCGACTCCGGTCAGCGTCCCGCCGGTGCCAACCCCGGCCACAAACGCATCCGGCGTCTTGCCGCCGAAGTCCGCGATGATCTCCTCACCGGTCGTTTTCTCGTGAATGTCCGGGTTCGCTGGGTTGTCGAACTGGCTCGGCATGAAATAGCCGTGCTCCTGGGCCAGCGCCTTGGCCTTCTTGATCGCCCCTGGCATGCCATCGGCACCCGGGGTCAGGATCAGCTCGGTGCCGTAGCCTTGGATCAGCGCACGGCGCTCAACGCTCATGCTCTCAGGCATCACAATGATCATGTGGTAGCCCTTGGCGGCGGCGACCATCGACAGGCCGATGCCAGTGTTGCCCGACGTCGCCTCGATGAGGGTGCCGCCAAGCTTCAGCGCGCCGCTTTGCTCGGCGGCCTCAATCATGGACAGCCCGATGCGGTCCTTGACGGAGCCGCCGGGGTTGAAGAATTCCAGCTTGACGTAAACGTCCGCGGCGCCGGCGGGCACCACGTGGTTCAGCTTGACCATTGGGGTCTTGCCAATCAATTCCGTAATATTGTTTGCAATCATAAGCTAATCTCCTTTTCTCGTTGTTCATCTGCCACGCGCGCGAGCCACTGATCGAAAAAGATGTGCTGCGTCTCTTCCCACTTGAACTGCGGCCCGCTCATCCTGGCGGGGTCGGTGAAATAATGCTCGGGCTTGCGGTAAAAGCGGTCCGGGTGCGCCGCAATTTCCCGCTGGTACTCGTGCAGCAGGCCTTTTTGCCCGTACTCCAGGTGGGCAAACATGAAGGTCTGCCGGGCCTGCCGGTTGCCGGCCAAAAATAAGGCGCCATCTGTCGTCGTGGCCTCCAAGCGCAGCCGTGGGTCTGCTTCGATCTGTGCGCGATCCATTTCGGCGTACCGCGCGTGCGCCGCGTAAAAGCCCTCGGGGAGCCCCTGCAGCAGGCTCGACGGCGCCAGTATCCGCTGCCGGTAGACGCCGAACAGCTTGTGCGGCAACATGTGCTTTCGAATGCCGTAAAAATGGTCCAGTGCCGCCATGCCGCCCCAACAAAGATACAGCTGGCTGACGCGGTGCGCCGCCAGCACGTCCATCAGTGCCCGCGCTTCGGCGATGTAGGTCACGTCGTCAAAGGCGAACCGCTCGATGGGCGCCCCAGTGATGATGAAACCATCCATCTCCGCGGCCGCCGTCAGGTCCAGCGGCGCCAGAATACGGCTGACGTCAGCCGGCACGCCACCAGGGTAATGCGTGGTCGGATAGTAGAAATGTAGCGCAACTGGCCGGCCCGAATGGGTCAACACGTTCGTAAAGCGCGCGTTCGTCTCAGGCTTGTCGTGCATCACGTTGAGAATCCCAATCTTCAGCGGTTGCATACGCGGCCTCCTTTCGTAGCCTTACAGTCTACCTGAACAAACGGAAAAATCAAGACTTTTTTGAAACCGTTTACTCATATATCTTATCGCATAGAAACACAAAAAATCCGGCGGACCGCTTGGCCGCGCCGGATCTCAACTCGTTCAAATTAAAGTTTCAGGCTCATCGCGTTCAGCGCCACGATCACCGTGGATGCGGACATGATCAGCGCGCCGACGGCTGGGCTCAAAATGATGCCGATTCCAGCCAAGACACCGGCCGCCAGGGGCAGCGCCAAAATGTTGTAACCGGCGCCCCACCAGAGATTCTGAATCATCTTGCGGGTCGTCACGCGGCCCAGGTGCAGGAACGTCAAAATGTCCTGCGGATCGCTCTTGACCAGCACAACATCGGCCGAATCGATGGCGACATCCGTGCCGGCACCAATCGCGATCCCAATCTCCGCGCGGGCCAGCGCTGGCGCATCGTTCACGCCGTCGCCCACCATTGCGACCCGGTGGCCCTGACTCTGATACTGCCGCACGATTTTGGCCTTGTCTTCCGGCTTCAGCTCGGCGTGAACCTGAATGTCCCCCAGGCGGTGCGCCACGACAGCCGCAGCCGCCTGGTTGTCCCCGGTCAGCATCACGGGTTCGATGCCCTGCGCGCGCAGCCCGTCGATCAGCGTCTGCGCATCCGGCTTAATTTCATCCCCCTGCGCGATCAGGCCAAGCACCGTCTGCCCTGCCAGCAAAAATGAAATCGAATTGCCGGCCGAGGCGAGCTTGTCAAACGCAGCCAGGTCGTAGCCGATACCGTGCTCGCTCAAGTAGTTGGCGGTGACGATGGCATATTCGGTGCCGTCGACCGTACCTTGCAGCCCGACGCCTTGCAGCGTCTGCACATCTTCGGCGGCCGGCGCCTTGATGCCGCGCGCCTTGGCTTCAGCCAGGATCCCGGTAGCCAACGGATGGCTGGAACCGGCTTCCAGGGCGGCAAACAGCCCCAGCACCTGGTTTTCGTCAGCACTGCCGGTGAAGGATTGGACCGCGTTGACCTTGAACGTGCCTTCAGTCAGGGTACCGGTCTTGTCCATCAGCATCGTGTCGATTTTACCGGCAGTTTCCAGCGCCTGGCGGTTGCGGACCAACAGGCCCCGGCCAGCGGCCAGACTCGTCGAACGGGCCACGACCAGTGGAATCGCCAGCCCCAGCGCGTGCGGGCAGGCGATGACCAGCACCGTCACCAGCCGGTTGAGCCCAGTGTCCAATCCCGCGATACCAGTCCAGGCGAAGAACGCGATCAGTCCAATCAGCAGCGCCGCGTAAAACAGGTAGCGCGACACGACATCGGCCATGGTTTCGGCGCGCGACTTGTCGGCCTGGGCGTCGGCGACCAGCTTGGCCACCTGCGCCAGGTAGCCGGACTCGCCTGTCCCGGTGATTTGCACCGTCAGCGTCCCGTTGCCGTTGACCGCCCCGCCGATGACCTGGTCGCCGACGTGCTTTTCAATGGCCTTGGCCTCACCGGTGACCAGCGCCTCGTTGACGGCACTGGTCCCGGCCTGGACGACGCCGTCAGCCGGAATTTTTTCCCCAGCTAGAACGATGACAGAGGCGCCTTCCTGCAGCTTGGCCAGCGCGACGTCTTGCGTCGTGCCATCCGCCTGCAGTACGTGCGCGGACCCTGGCAGCAGCGCCGCCATTTTCGACATGACGTCACCGGCGTTCATCACCGCGTTCATTTCGATCCAGTGACCCAGCAGCATGATCACGATCAGGCTGGCCAGCTCCCAGAAAAAGTCCATCGTGTGTCCGCTCGGCGCGATGAAGTGGTTCATCACGAACGCGTACACACTATACAGATAGGCAACCGAAATGCCCATCGCAATCAGCGTCATCATCGCCGGTGCCTTGTCCTTGAGCTCGCCTTTGGCGCCGCTCAGAAACGGCTGGCCGCCGTAGAAGAACAGGAACGTCGACAGTGCGAGCACGAGCCAGTCCGAGCCGGGAAAAGTGAAATGGAACGGCAGGTGCAGACCCATGAACGGCGACAGCACGAACACCGGGATCGCCGCGACCAGCGACAGCCAGAACTTCTGCTTGAAGGCGCCCATGTTCATGTGGCCCATGCCTGGCATGTCCATATCCATGTCACCCATATCACCATCAGACATATCCATTCCTGCCATGGCGTCCTGGTTAGACGGGTCGCCGTGGCCAGACATGGTCATGTTGGTCATCTCGGCATCGGCGCGCATGTTCATGTCAGTATGGTCGGCCATCTTCATCTCAGTGTGGTCAGACATTTGCTTGTTCGCCACGCTGTGGACATCGGTCATAGTCGCTTCAGCCGCGTGTTTGGCGTTGTGGTGTGCTGATGATGCCGCTTGGCGGTTCGCCTTTTCAATATTTCTCAGTGTTTCACTCACGGTGTTCCCTCCTAGCAGTCACAGTCAGCAGCGTCATCGGCGGAAACGGCAGGGTCCGGCGGCAAGCAGTCGCACGGGACAGTTTCCGGTGCCGTCTTCGCCTTTTCCGCCAAAATGCCTTGAAGGCGGCTAATGTCGGCTGCCGTCAGCGGTGTCTTCTGAATCAGGTCAGCGAGCGTTGCGCCTTTTTTCATCGCGCACAGATGGGCAAACAGCTCTGTGACGGTTTCGTCCATCGCCTCGGCCTCCTCGACCGTGGCGTGATAGACAAACTTGCGCCCGTCCTTGGTCGTTGCCAGCAGGCCCTTCTTGACCAGCCGGCCCAGCAGGGTCTTAATGGTGGAATCCGACCAATCGCGCTTGCGCTGCAGCAGTGTGATCAGCTCGCCGGTTTGCACCTTGCCTTTGGTCCAAACGATGCGCATCAAGTCCCACTCGCTCGGCGTGATTTCGTCAATTTTTGTGTCCATCTTGTTTGCTCCTTACGTCTACATTTGTAAACCTTGATTTCAGTATAGCACGTCGTTTACATCTGTCAACGAAAAGATTTCAAAAGCCTCACAGACCTTTCAAGCGACCACGGCAAACGTCCTTGTTAAGCCGTTTAACCCGGCCGTTCGCCATGAAAAGGGTCTCATCTGCGAAACCCTTGTCAGCCGTGAAGTCCGGCGCGCTCCCGTCGATTGCACTGAAAGCTCCGGTAAAACACAATCGTCATGCGTGAAAATCTATGTTACACTTAAGGCGTTAAAAATCTTGTTTTTCAAAAATAGGAGGAATTACACTTATGCCATTTGTACGCGGCACAGAATTGTTCCAAGCTGCTCGTAAAGGTCACTACGCAATTGGTGCGTTCAACACCAACAACCTCGAATGGACCCGTGCCCTTTTGAAGGGTGCTCAGGAGCTCAATGTTCCGATCCTGATCCAAACATCCATGGGGGCTGCTAAGTACATGGGCGGCTACAAGCTTTGCAAGGCTCTGATCGAGCTTGAAGCTGAGTCCATGAACATCACCGTTCCAGTTGTTATTCACTTGGACCACGGTAACTTCGAAGCTGCTAAGGAAGCTATTGCTGCCGGCTACAACTCCGTTATGTTCGACGGCCACGACCTGCCATTCGACGAGAACCTTGAGAAGACCAAGGAAATCGTTAAGCTGGCTCACGCCAAGGGCATTTCCGTTGAGGCCGAAGTTGGTTCAATCGGCGGTGAAGAAGACGGTGTCATCGGCGAAGGCGAATTAGCTTCCGTTGAAGAAGCCAAGACCCTTGCCGCAACTGGCATCGACTTCATGGCTGCCGGCATCGGCAACATTCACGGCAAGTACCCTTCAAACTGGAAGGGCCTGCACTTCGACCGTCTGCAAGAAATCGCTGACGCCGTTGACCTGCCACTGGTTCTTCACGGTGGTTCAGGCATTCCTCAGGACCAGGTTGAAAAGGCCATCTCGATGGGGATCGCTAAGCTCAACATCAACACTGAATGCCAGTTGGCCTTCGCGAAAGCAACTCGCGAATACATCCTCGCCAACAAGGACCAGGAAGGCAAGGGTTACGACCCTCGCAAGCTCCTGGCACCTGGTACTCAGGCGATTACCGACACCTTCAAGGAAATCTCCGGCTGGATGGGTACCCGTCCTGTCAAGATGGTCCCAGAAGAAATCAAGTAATCTCGGCTTTTGCAAGCCAAGCACCCTGCCTTTGCGGCAAGGTGCTTTTTTATGCGCCTACGCAAAAAGGCGACCCGATTGCTCGGGCCGCCCAGTTCATCGAACGACCGTGATTCGTCAGTGCCACGGTTGTTAGATTTCACGGATTCATTCGCTTTGGGAAATGCCTGTCGTTTTACAGAATGTCCGATGCCTTGAACATCACGTCTTCTTGCGTGTAACGGACAGAAGCTTCGATCAAAGTCTCGTACCAAATCGTATCGTTAAGGCCGAACAGATCCAGTCCTGGCAGGGCCTTCGAAATTTCCTCGGCAAACGCCCGGTCCGGAATTGCTGCCAAGTTATTCAGACTAAACGTGTGTTGCCGGTTATCGTTGCCGGTGTAGGTCAGAAGTAACTGATACATGTGCCCTCCTCCTTTCTCTCAGATTGGCCATCACTAACCCTCGTCGACCACTTCACTCGTGGTCACCACCTGCAGTGAGCCTAACTCATCGTCTGGGTTGATCTTGCCGATCAGCTGGGCGAACTTCATCAGGTTCTCGTCGGTGGCTTCCGCGCGAATGTTGCCAAAGGCGCGAGTCGACCGATAGTTCGGATTGTCAGGCTGCACATAAGTCAGCGTGATCCGCTGCCGTACCACTTTCTTTGCCATCTTGTCTGCCTCCTTTCTCTGGGAAATCGTAAGACCGTTTCTTGCGGCTTACATAGAGAGAAAGCCCTTGCCTAAAAAAAGTTCACACTCGGTCGAAAAATGGCTAACGTTCCGACGTTAGTTCCGTGTCCGCCGCCTTCAACTTCTGGTACTTGGCGTGAATCCGCCGCAGCAGATTAGTCAGGTTGGACTGGCTCAGCCTCAGCAGGACAATGGTTTCCGCCCGGGTCAGCGCCTGGTCGTACATGGCCTCGAACACCTCGCGCTCGCGCGGGCTCAGCCGGTTACGCAACTCGCTAATAACCGCCTCGTTTATACTATCGTCCAGTTGCCGGACAATCGCGTCCTGCGGGTCGGTCTCTGCAGGCGGCTCCTTGCGTGCACTCCGTTCGTGCACGGCTGGGCGCCGCTCCTCCCGGTTAATGATCTTAAGCAGCCCGTAGTAGACAAAAAGACCAGCGAGCTTATTGAACTTGACCCGTTCTGCCTTCGTCCGCACCGCATCACGGTAGCGCTGGTAGTAGGCAATATAGATGAGCATCCCCTCCTCCACCAAATCATCGTAGTCAGGGTGGCTAGGCCACACCTGCATTCTCCGCACGGCGGCGTGCACGACCCCCGTGTTGGCCAAATACAGCGTGAAACCTGTTTGCGCGTTCTTCATCATTAGCAGCTCCTTGCGCCTTTGCGCAGCAGATTTCATTAGCGCTAATGATGGAACTAGTATATTGTGTCCAATTAATTTTGAACACGCAGTATCGGTCAAAGGACAAAGGCCGGTGGATCAATGGCGCCGCTTTGTCCCCCAAAACGCCGGACAGTTCCCGGCCGCGAATGGGATACCCCCTATTGCTGCGAAAAAATGGCGTGATTCATCGCGAAATCACGCCATTTTTGTGAACTCTGCCCCCACCACTGGTTTATTAAGATAACGTTCCCCTGATAAGTTCAATTCGTTGACAAAAAGTAAGCAGTACTGATATGATGTGCTCGCCTGGGGGAACGGCGGTTCGAGACGCAGCTTGCAGAGAACTCTTTTTGGGGGTCTTTAGAATGTTGAAAATTGAAAAAGTCGATGGCACTTTGCCCAGCTTCCAGCCTCAAGACCTGGAGGCGGCAGCTGACCAACTACCGGTTCGCGATGACTTGCTACTCATGCCGACGCTTGTTTTCATCATGCCATTCACGCATCAACATATCCGCACCATTGCGATTGACGCCGAGGTCGGTCCATACGCCACGACCCAGTCAACTAAGGCAATCTCCCGAAACTTGGGCGCAAGGATCTCGCTGTTTCGCATCCAGGTGAATGAAACCAGACGCCTGGTGCATGCTCAGATGGGCCTTCATGGCCATCCGCAGCGCATCATTCCATACTTTGCCACCTTTTTCTTTCCGCTGAGTAGCAACAAAAAACGTGACACAATCTGGATCGCCGGCCACTACCTGCAAGATCTCACCATCATCGGGCCACACGTCGTTCGGGCGCAGTTCCAAACCGCGGGCAAGGGCAGTTTCTCGGTGACCTTATCCAGCTCCACTCTGCCGGACGCGCGTCGTCTCAGCCAGCTGCAAGAATACGCCGCTGAGGTCACTCGGCAGATGCAGCCCGTCCTCCGTGAAGTGTATGGACCGGTGTATAACGGTGCTCAATTCTCAAAGCCGCTGCCCAGTAACTATGCGCGTCTGAACTTGAACGGCGACCCGCTTAACACTGCTTCGCCAATCGACCCAGTACATGAGGCGCTGACTCAGATTTGGCCGAAGATTATCGCAAGCTTGAAAGATCAAGGAAGCCTCATCGACTACTCTGATCTGTACACGAACGTGAGTGAAAGACTCAGAGGATACCGATAGGAATGTCCATACTCAATAGGCTTGTCAGCAGAATCATAGTGATTCTCAAGGACAAGCCTCAATTTTTGTTTCAGTCACTTAACCATGGCCGCACTGGCTGCTTATGGCTTCCAAATTAATGTTATTATAATTAGAGCCTCAATTTTCAAGTCAAGTGCAACGATGATAACGAATTCTTGATAGTGGTCTAGGTTATTACGCCATGCGTCGGTAGTAATCGCATGGTCGAAG
>NZ_AYZJ01000049.1:0-2259 GCF_001436615.1 Lacticaseibacillus camelliae DSM 22697 = JCM 13995 | reverse complement strand
CGAGAATTCTTGGAACTTTAAATCTAATGAATTTATGGATCATATCGCTGAGCATCCACTCTCACATCCCCAAAAAGTCGGGCATTATGGACCCTAAGTGCCAAATATGCGCCAACTTTTTGAAAAATATGAATGGAGAGTGGAAACTATGGTCAGTTATCGAAAACGTGGAGAAGTGTGGCAATATGAAATCTCATACAAAGACATCAATGGAAAATATAAAAAACTTCGGCGTTCTGGATTCCATCTGAAGAGCGATGCAGAAATGGCAGCCAGCAAAGTTCGAACTGATTTTGTCGATGTTCGACAATATCGAAACGCAGAATTATCTTTGGATGATTACTTCGAACGCTGGCTCAAACTCTATAAACAAGGCTCAGTGAGTGATATTACGCTGAATAAATACACTAACACCCTACAGCATATCAAGCAGATCTTCGGTCACATTAAGCTCAAAGACATCAGCCGTTCAGTCTACCAGGATCGTATCAACTTTTTTGCGCAAACACACGCAGTCCGTACGGTAGCTACATTCCATAAGCAAATCAGAGCTGCCTTGCTAGACGCACTCGATGACCACGTGATCACGTCTGATCCAACCCGCAAAATTGTGATCACTGGTCGACCAGTGCGCGCCAAAAGAAAAGCACTCGATTATGAGGACTGGCAAAAGTTAATTCACTGTCTCGATCCAACCAATAAATTAGATTTAATTATCTATATTGCAGCAGTAACAGGTATGCGTTATGCCGAAATTCTTGGAATCACCCCAAAGGATTTTGATCCAATCAGCCAGTCACTACGAATCAACAAAACTTGGGACTACAAATATCGGACTGGATTTAAAAAGACTAAGAACCAGGCGTCTATTCGAACCATACGGATTGATGTGCGAACTATCCAGTTGGTCAAGGAACATATCGAAACGAATAATATTGGACGAAGCACGCCACTATTTCTCACAGACGGAATCGCGCCGGTATCAGCACAAATAAACAAAGTGTTGACTGACAAGTTAAACAGCATAAATATCCCCAGAATCACATTCCACGGGCTGCGACACACACATGCCTCTGTGCTGCTGTATCAGGGCGTCAGTGTGCTGTCGGTCTCAAAACGACTGGGACACAGCAACATTTCTACCACACAGTCAACGTACCTTCATATCATCAAAGAGCTGGAAGCCCAAGACAATGATAAAATTATCAGCATTTTGAGCACTCTATAATTTGGCACTTCTCTCGGCACAAAGCAGGGTCACGACCTTCAAATCGTGACCCTTTTCGTTTCTATTTTAATGGCGTAAACAACTTCTCACCCGCTTGGGCTTTCGGATAGTTGGCAACCACCCCATCATCCAAATCCAAGGAAATGTGAAGATTAGCAACATGCTGAAGCAAGACATCATACTTCGTCAGTTCAGCAATCTGTTTGTCTAGCTTATCGAGACGTCGCTGCAGGAGCGCCTGTTCTCGTGAACCATTTTCTTGATTTCTCATTTGCTGAAGTGAATCTTGCTTCTGATTATAGGCCTCCTGAAGCGGATGCAGATATGAGGTTCGAATCATAGCGATGGTGTTTTCATCGTAGCGATGTAAGTACATCAGTGCCCTGAAACCAGCTTTTTTGCCTGAGTTCAATTCCCAATAGATCGGACGTTTCTGGTAGGTTGATAGATGGTCTTTTTTGAAGAAGTCCTCGATGAAGTAATTGCGGATCTGTTCCTCAGGTGTATTACCCTTTTTTTTAAGCTGAGCCGCGATGTAACTCAAGTTCTCTGACAGCTGTTCACCTCCAAAGGTTACTGTCAAAAACTCCTTCAGGCGGTGGATAATGTCCCGATTGTCTCCAAAGTAATCATCATCCGTTAGCAAAATGACGTTATCGCTATTTGGCTGATACGTCTTATATTTACTTGCATCCCAATCACCACCAGCAAAGGCTAAACCAGGAACATCGATGGAGTAGCGTCCAAACGTTACACCAACAAAGTAGGACAAGAAGGCTCGAATATCCCGTTCAGGATCAGCATGTCGGACTGACACATCTTCATCTTTAACCTCGGGACTAAGCTCGCCCTGAAGCCCATACAAATCAATAAAGATGCGATTAAGCTCTTCTTCATTCGACTTCAGTTGATCAAAACGATTGGCAGCCTCCTTCTCCCAAGTCTTGTACGCTTCCTCGACCGTCCAATTTCGGTGATGCTCAGCGATATGATCCATAAATTCATTAGATTTAAAGTTCCAAGAATTCTCG
>NZ_AYZJ01000003.1:0-39021 GCF_001436615.1 Lacticaseibacillus camelliae DSM 22697 = JCM 13995 | reverse complement strand
CCGGTAAGAATCGAGGTGAAGCCTCAATTCTCGCCGGAACTAATCTTAGATTGTTTTGCGGCTATTTTGCTTCGCCGGCTGCCAGGGTCGATATCCCTTGGCGGTGCGAGGCGGCGCGTTCAATGAAGTCAGCGTAGATTTTCAGTTGCGAAGGCGCGTCCTGCCACAAGTTCTCCGGGTGCCACTGAATGCCGAGAATGAGGTCATTATCCTCGCTTTCAAACGCCTCAATGGTGCCGTCGTAGGCTTTGGCGGCCAGGCGCAGGCCGGCGCCTAACGTGCGGCTGGCCTGGTGGTGGCGCGAGTTGACATAGGCGGTGTCGCCAAGCAGCTTGGCTAGGCGGGTCTGCGGGACGATGGCGACGTGGTGGGTCGGGTACTCGCCGGAGGTGGCCTGCAGGTGGCGTAGGGCGTCGGCTTTTTCCGTCTCCAGGTCCTGGTACAAGGTGCCGCCAAACGCGACGTTTAGAATGTGGCTGCCGCGGCAGAGGCCAAACATCGGCTTGCCGGCCGCATAAGTCGCCTTGATCAGCTCCAGTTCGAAGGCGTCCAGCAAGGGATTAGCCGCTTGAAGCTGAGGGCGCGGCTGCTCACCGTAGCGCGTGGGGTCGACGTCTGGACCACCGGGCAGGATCAACCCGTCAAACAGCGGCAGGTAGGCTTGAATCACCTCGGGGATCAGGCGCGCATTGGTCGGGTACGGGATGGTGATCGGCAGCCCGCCGGCTTCCAGGATCGTATCCTTGAACATGGTAGGGGAAATATCGACGGTGTTGGGCACGGTGAAGACGCTGGGGTCGTGAATCACATCGGCCACTAAGGCAATCACGGGGCGCATGAGGTCACTTCCTTTGATGAGTTTTTGAAAAGGCGCTGGCCCGGGCGACCAGGTCGGTGAATAACCGGCCCTGAGCCGGTTGACTGGCGGTCAGGTTTTCCGGGTGCCACTGGACGCCAAGGAGTTGGTCGCCGGTTTGAGACTCGATGCCTTCGATCACGCCGTCTGGCGCCTCGGCCGACACGCGCAGACTGGCCCCGACATGGTGCACCGCCTGGTGGTGGCGCGAGTTGACGTACCCGGTCGGGCCAATCAGGCTCGCCAGCCGAGACCCTTCAGCCATGCGCACGTGGTGGGTCGGGTACTGACCCGGTGCCGCCTGGGCGTGCCTCAGGTGAGCCTGCGGGTCGTCGGTGCCGAGGTCCTGGTACAAGTCGCCGCCGCACGCCACGTTCAGCAGTTGCATGCCGCGGCAGATCGCAAACACCGGGAGACCTTCCTGAATCGCTGCCTGGGTCAGTGCCAGCTCGAAGCGATCCTCGGGCAAGATGACACTGCCGAGCTTTAGCTCCGGTTCCTGGCCGTACAGCGTGGGATCAAGATCGGGCCCGCCAGGTAAAAATAACCCCGAGATTGCGGCCACGTCGGCTTGGACCAGCGCATCGATCTGGTCCCCTCGAGCGGGAAACGGCAAAATCAAAGGGACGCCGCCAGCATCGATGACGGCCTCTTTGATGGCTTGGGGCACGATGCTGGCGCTTTGGGTGTTGATGTAGGGACTGACACCGGCCAGCTGGTCGGTGGGAATGCCAATATACTGTTGCATACGCTCGCCTCCTGATTTAAGCGTAGCGAATTACGGCGGCGTTTTGCCAGCAGGAACACTTTTCGGAGTCGTGTCAGATTAAGCGGCGGCGATGAGGCTGGTTACGTTGGGGCCTTCATTCTCCGGGTGAGGTGACCCCGGCTGGGAGTCGTTTTCGCTGGCCCGTTTAAAGTGGGGTTCGTAATGGCCGGTGAGCCGCCGTATTATACATAAAAAGCGGCCTCGCACAACATGTGCAAGGCCGCAATTGGCACAACAAGTTATTTACTATCGCTGGAAGACTTGGTGCGCCGGTGACGGCGTGTTATCAGCACGACCCCGAGCACCACTAAAGCGATACCGAGCGTCAGGAGACCAGGATCCAGGTTCTGGGTCCCGGGGCCTTGCGGGCTGATCATGATGACGTAAAACCCGATGGCCATTGATAACATGCCGGAACTGTAATGTTCCTTCATGCCTAGTTAGGCGACGCCGACGGTGAACAGAATCGCGGAAGCCCAGCTTTGCTTCTTGATTTCTGCTTTGGCGGTTTTGGCCGCCGCATCCAAGTCGGTGGCAGTGGTGCTGAATGTGGCACGCATGCCCTGCTTGCTATTCAGCTTGAAGGTGACGCCATCTTCATCGTAAGCTTCCAAAACGGCGATCATCTTATCCAGATACAGTGCAGAACTAACAACAACCATGTTATCTGACTCCTTCATGTTCGATTTATTAGAGGACTACCAGCGAAGAAACCGGTTGCGGCAGTCACTAGTGTTAATAATAAGCCACTGGTTGGGTAAAGACAACCAGTGGCTCATACGGTTAAGCGGCAGTGCCGCCGTCGTCAGGCGCGTCCGTTTGAACTCGGCTGGATGCCATAACAAATGGGACCCAGATGAAGAACGCAATGACCATGTTGACAAGGGCCAGTACCGCGGCTCGCCAGTCGAACCCGGTCGCCATCAAGGCGTTCAGGATTGGTGGGGTGATCCAAGGAACCGCGATCTTGACTGGGCCAACCCAGCCAGCAGCAGTGACGAAGTAAGCAATGGCAGTGTTCAGAACTGGTGCCATGATGAACGGGATGAAGTAGATCGCGTTCAAAACGATTGGCAGCCCGAACATGACTGGTTCGTTAATGTTGAAGAGGCCAGGGGCAAAAGCAAGTTTTGCGACGGCTTTTTCATCAGCACGCTTCGAGAACAGCAGGATGGCGATCAGCAGGACGATGGTACCACCTGAACCGCCGAACCAAACATAGGCGTCGAAGGAACCACGCACCCACTTGTAAGGCAGTGGTTCGCCGTGCTGGAAGGCCTGGATGTTGGCAATCTGAGAAGTGCCCCAGATGGATTCCAGAATTGGTGCCAGCACGTTCGGGCCATGAATCCCGAAGAACCAGAAGACCTGAACCAGCAAGGAAACCAGCAGCACCATACCGGCGCCTTGGCCCGCGTGAAGCAGTGGGGCCTGGATGGTGGCAGACAGCCAGTCACCGAAGGCCTGCCCGGTGAAGGTCTGGAACAGGTAGGTGATAATGGCAATGACATACAGGGCCGCGATCCCTGGGATCAGGGTCGTGAAGGCCTTGGAAACGGCCGGCGGCACGGTGTCGGGCATCTTGATGGAGATATCTTTCTTCATCAGCCAGATGTAGACAACGGTGGCAATCGCGCCGAAGATCATGGCCGTGAATAGACTCGCAGAGCCCAAGTTGGCGGTGCCAAATGCGTTAGGTACGGTGATACTCCCATTGGCGTAAGAACCGCCGGCATCGGTGATCACCTTAGCAGCAGACTTGCTCAGCTTGCCGGTGAGGGCCAGGCTGGCGCTGCTGTTGATACCCATGAAGAAGGCGGAAAGTGAAATCAGTGTCCCGGCGACCCCGTCGACCTGGTACGCTTCAGCGAGGTGATAGCCCCACATTGCGGAGAAGAAGACGGCGAAGATGGTCAAAGACCCAACGGATACGGTGTTGTCGATCATGATGATCGGCTGCACGGCATTGACGAAACTTGTCCAACCCCACTGTGCAGGGTAGGTGGAAAGCAGCGCGTTCAGCAGGGTTGCTAGAGAGCCGGCCATGGTGATCGGCAGTGTCGCGATGAATGAATCACGCAGCGCGACCAGCCAGGGAATTGACCCGATTTTAGCAGCCACTGGGACGACGTACTTTTCCAGCAGGTTCATAATGGCTTGCATAGAAATTCCTCCCAAAAAGTGTTTACCCCCGCGCACGGGTGATGCACTGGCATGGAGAATGTGAACGATAGATGCTGACTTGGCCAGTGCGCTAAACTCTTGCGCGAAAAACAGTTCCGGGCAGCGCTCTCATTTTATGTTGTCCAGCACGTCTGCCGGGCAGATGAAGGCGCAGCGCGGGAAACAGCGACGGACAAAAATCCGCCGAGTGGTTAACCACATTTTTAGTGTAACCGTTTGCAGACGAGATTGAAAGAATTTGACCCCACTAAAAAACAAATAACTAAAATAAAACAGATTGAGTGCTTCAACTTGCTTTTTTAGGTGGCAATGCGTTAACGAGGCTGCTTGAGCCGGTGGGCGACCAGCTCAAGCAGGTAAATGATCGGGATTTGCGTGGTCAGGTTCAGGCCGCCACGCGTCAGTTCCGGCAGGTAGTAGGTGATCACAAGGTCGGCCAGGTGGGCTAGCGTCGAGTCTGCGTGGTCGGTCAGTGCAATGACGTAAACGCCCGCCTGCTGTGCGCGGGTGGCCATGTCGATCACCGGCTGCGACTCGCCCGACACTGACAAGGCGACCATCACAGTGTTTTGCAGGACCGCAGTTTGTTCCGGGAAGGGGTAGTCCGGATCGGTCAGCGCCAGCGAAAAGGTCCCGGTGTTGGACCAAAAGCGGGCGCCGTACTCAGCCAAGGCCGCGCCGGTACCGATGCCGCAAAGCAGGACCAGCGGCGCCTGCTCAAGCTTTGCTACTGCCTGGTCCACCAGCTTGCTGAATTCGGGCGTCGTCACCGTTTCAAAAAACTCCGCCAAGGGTGCCGACAAGTCCTGGTCGGACAGCGGGGTGGGCTCGCTGAGAGCCGCGCGGTTACGCTTTAAGGCGTACTTGAGCTCAGAGTAGCCTTCGTAACCCATTTTGTTGGCGAAGCGCAGGATCGTGGTCGTGCTGACATGCGCCTTTTCGGCCAGCTCGCGGATCGTCATGGTCTCAACTTCCGCCTGGTGCTGATTTATGTAAGTGTAAACGGACGACTCTAGGCCGTTCAGGGTGCGCAATTTGGCATACGGGAACAAGACAGCCCCTCCTTTTGATGATGGCTCAATTCTACCATAATCGCCGGGCAGGTTCGGTCACTTCAGGAGCTGGCGGGCAATGCGGTTGGCGAGGCGCAGGTTGATGTCATTGACGTACGGGCGCGGGCTTGCCGTGGTCAGCCAGTTGACGCCTTCTGTGGGCACGCCCCAGAAAAACAGCTTGCCCTGAGGCCGATGCTGGCTGTTCAGCAGTTGTGCCGTGTCCCGATCGACCAGCACCGCTCCAGACTGGAAGCGGCGGTCGCCGGCCAGCTCGAGGTCCATGAGCGTCGCCACGTCGTCATGCAGCAGCTGGGTGAGCAGCGGGTCCTTGGCGGCCTTGGCGTTTGCCGCCGGCACGCGGGCCTCGATCAGGGCGGTGCCGGCCGCCTGGAAGTCGGTGTCGGCCTTGGAGCCCACGATGAAGTATGCGCCTTGCGTGCGGATCGTCATTTGCCGCGGCAGAAACGAGATGATCCCGGCACGGCTCAGCGCCAGCAGCTGCTTGATCCGCAGTGCCGGCGGGCCGATCGACAGGAAGTCATTGGTGCCGTTGAACCAGCGCAGAAAAAAGTCCAGGTACTCGTCGTCGGTGAGCAGGCCGCGCGAAACCACTTGCCGGATGGGGTCGCGCAAGTCGCGCAGCACCTCTAAGGCAGCGGTCAACGGGCCGGTTTTGCTGCCGCGCTCGGCGGCCTTGGCATCCGCAGCGAGGTAATCTTGAATGACGGTTTGCAGGTCGCCCTCCGGCACAGCGGTCAGGGCGTCCCAGTTGAGACGTTCTGAAGCAGGCAATTGCAGCGCTGCGACAGCTTTCTCTGGTTGCTGCAGGTAGTCGCTTTGAAAGCCGGTCAGGTCGATGCCCGGGTGGCGCTCCGCCAGCAGCAGGGAGTAGTACACAAAGCCGACCTCGCGCTGCAGGGCCTGCCAGAACTGCCTGCCGGTAACGCCGCCGCTTTGCTGCCAGGCGGCCAGCTGCGGCGTCGTCAAGAAGCGAGCCGGCCAGAGCTCACCCGGGGCTTTTTCGTTACGGGCCTTTGCGTGGTACGGCAGGCCACGCCGCGAGCCCGCCAGCAAATGAGGCTCGCGCCCGCTGGCGTGGTACACGAGTTCGCTGCTCGCGGTTTTTGTGAAAAAGCCCCCGCGGCCTTCCGTCAGGCGGCTGACAAAGTCAAAAAAGCTCAGCCCCAGCCCGCGCAGGATCACGACATCTTGATGGTTGATGGAAGACAGCTCGCCCTCCGCTGGGAACCCAGGCGGTAGGTAGAAGCGGTGGTGCGCCTGGGCAAATTGCTGCAACTTCGCCTGCTCGCGGGTGAGGCTGTTTTCAAGCGTGCCAAGGGCCATGACCACGCCGTCATATTTCTCAGTACTGGTGGCGGCGGTCACGGTGTACGGCGCGCCAGGCGCGACCTGCGCCACACTTTCCTGCCGAAAGGTGAGGGTCATGGTGGCCGGAAGGTGCTGCTTTAGCTGGTCGTAAAACCAGGCCAGGTAGTAGCCGTACAGGCCGCGTGGTGGATAATCGTTCGGGCCCAGGCCCTTGGCTGCCTGGGCAAAGGCTGGCGCGTTTGGGCCGCCAGTGCGCGCAATGTACGCTTCGGCCTCGCGCTTGGCCCACTGGGCTAGATCCGGGCCAGAATTGACCGGCCCGGGATCTTCAACGGTCCGGTCGTAAAACAGCGTGATGTGTTGGGCGGCGGTGTTCATGATCAGATGAGGGTCTTGGTCGCGGCGCCACACGCGCCCGCCAATTGGAAAGGGGTCATACAGGGTGACGTTCAGCGGGCCTTGGCTGCCTTGCTGCCACGCGCTGAGTCGCTCGAGCACGAGCAGGCCGCGCGGACCGGCGCCAATCAGGGCAATTTTCATGCGGTTCACCTCCGACGGTTCGGGATTCAGGGCCTTTTCATCAATTGTAGCGTGAATCTTACGAAAACTGATAGTGCGCCGCCTTTTGCTTTCGATTCAATCGTGTAATAATGAAAGGTAATGAAACTTGGCAAGGAGGGAATGCCGTCATGAGGATTGCCATTGTGGGTTGCACGCATGCTGGAACGGCCGCCGTCACGCAAATCGCCGCCGCCCATCCAGAGGCCACGGTCGATGTGTACGAGCGTCGCAGCGATATTTCGTTTCTGTCTTGCGGGATCGCACTGTACCTGGAAGGCACCGTGACGGCTCCCGAGCAGTTGTTTTATGCGAGCAAGGAAAGTCTGGAAGCGCTGGGGCCAAACATTCACATCCACTTGCAGCACGACGTCTTGAGCGTAGACAGAAAGAGGCACACCTTGGCGATCCAGGACATGGTGGACCACCACAAGTTCACGGCCAGCTACGACAAGCTGATCGTGTCGACGGGCAGTTATCCGGTGATCCCGCCGATTCAGGGGGTCAGCGTGCCGCGCGTGCTGATGTGCAAGAATTACGATGACGCCCTGGCCATCAAGCAAACCGCTGAAGGCGCCGACCGCATCGCCATCATCGGCGGCGGCTACATCGGCGTTGAGTTGGCCGAGGCGTACAGCCGGACCGGCCATGACATCTTGTTCATCAACGGGGTGCATCACCTGCTCAGCCATTACGTCGACGCGCCGCTGGCTAAAGAGGTCGAGGCGGAGCTTGCCGCCCATGGCGTCGATTCCCACCTGCAAGAAGTCGCGCTGAAGTTTGATAGCGATGACCAGCACGTGTACATCACCACCGACAAGGGTGAGTGGCAGGCGGATCTCGCCGTCGTGTGTGTCGGTTTTCAGCCGATGACGGAGCTGGTTGATGGCCAGGTCAAAATGAACGCCGACGGGTCGATTCACGTCAATGACTACATGCAGACATCTTCACCGGACATCTATGCGGCAGGCGACACCGTGGCGGTGCATTACAATCCCACGCACAAGGACGCCTACGCGCCGCTGGCCACCAATGCGGTGCGTCAGGGCAAGCTCGCCGGGATCAATGTCTTTGGTAATAAGACTCGGTACATGGGCACGCAGGCGACCTCGGCGCTGCGGCTGTACGACAAGACGCTGGCCTGCACCGGACTGACGCTGTCGCGGGCGCAGAAAGCCGGGTTTGACGCCGCGGCCGTCGACCTCGTGGATAATTACCGGCCGGAGTTCATGCCGACCACCGCGCGGGTGTCCCTGAGACTGGTGTACGACCGCAGCAATCGCCGGATCCTCGGCGGCCAGCTGTTTTCGCAGTACGACATCGCCCAGTCAGCCAACCTGCTGTCAGTGATGATTCAAAACCGCAACACGATCGACGACCTGGCGTACGTGGATATGCTGTTCAACCCGTACTACGACCGGCCTTGGAACTACCTGAACCTGCTTGGGCAAAAGGCGGTTGAACAGGCAGACGCAACGCACTAACGGCTTGGAGGGACAATTATGTCGAATTGGATCGGGATCATTGCTTGGGTGCTGCTGGCAGCATACCTGGGCTTTATCATCTGGAACATCCGCTCGCGTCACTTGAAAATGGTGGTGAAGGGTCAAAAACCGGGCCCGACCTGGCTGGTCGACCTGCTCGAAGTCGTCATTTTGGCGGCGGCCACCTATGGCATGGCGTGGGTCTCTTGGCTGCGCCCAATCGATTACGCGGACAGTCGGGTCGTTTCCGTGCGTTACGCCTACCAGCCGCTGATCCTGCAAACCGGGGCGACTCGGTCATACTACGTGACGGTGGCGTCTGGCAACGGCAAGCAGCCCGTGCAGCACTACACGTACTGGACCGCTGGGGCGAAGAACCAGACCAACAGCCACGACGCCGACATTTCACTGGGCAGCGATCCGCTCACCATGAAGGCCAGCATGTACCCGTGGCACCACAAGCAGCTGGTCAAGCTGGATACCACAACGGAGAAGGCGTACGTGGCGACGATGACGGCGCACTTCAAGCCGACCTTCCTCAACGCCTTGGGGATGCACGTGGGCCACTTGGCCGAGCGGTTTGATTTGATCCGCATTCCCAACGACACGTTAATGAAAATTGAGCCGAAACAAGCCGATTGACGTCAAAACGAGCCGCTCATCCATCAGGATGGGCGGCTCGTTTCGGTTTCATCAGATTTATTTGCCAGTCGGTTTGTGTTCCATGTAGTCGCGGAGGCTGGCCACAACGCTTGCTTCCGGCTGCTCACGCATCGCCTTGATGTTGTGGATGTGCTCCACCGACACGTGGCTGTTCAATGCCATTTCCGTATCCGTGAGGTCATTCTTGCGCTGGAACTCAATGATCTCGCGTGCAAAAGCGCTCAGTTGGTCTTTTTCATTCACTAGTGTGAACCTCCTTGATTCATGTTCTACGTCTAGTATACCGAATTTCAGGCAAAATGCGCAGCGAAGTTGTTTTGGTTGCAAAAACGAACGGGTGTTTGTATAATAAAAGTAAGGGAATCTGTCGGAGTTGCCTGCGAAAGGAGCTGGTATTCATGGATCGTCTTGCTTATCTGAACACGTTGGCCGAAGCCCAGCCCACGCCGATGCGCGTGCGAAGCTTCGAGAACAAGAACGTGATTATTCACCGCAACTTGGCCAACCACCAAGGCCTGACGACCGAGGTCTGGAACGCCTGGCTGCAAAAGGTGCTGCTGCGCTTTTCGGGTTTTGAACCAGTCATTGAGGTCGACCGGTTCGGCAACGACCCCGACATTCGCTTCTTCCGCGAAAGTGAGCTGCAGGATGCGATCCACTTCATCCTGACCGGCAGCAAGGCCCCGGAGGCCGCAGTAGAATAATTAACTAAGTATACGAAACCAGGCTTTGGGCCTGGTTTTTTATTTACTTGCAAAAAGTTAGCCATTTACTCTTTACTTGTAAAATGTAAGTGATATGATGAACCTCGTAATCAATTAACGCATTGGAGGCAATCATCATGACATTAACAAATGGGTACGAACAAAGCGATCGCGAACAGAAGCTGAATATCGTCAACCTGCCAAGTCTTGAGGCAGAGGCGAAGAAAATCATTCCGACTGGCGGCTTCGGCTACATCGCCGGCGGTTCTGAGGATGACTGGACCCTGCGGCAGAACACGGCGGCCTTTGGTCACCTGCAGATCGTTCCTAAGGCCTTGTCGAACATCGAGCAGCCTAGCTTGGCCACTCACGTTTTTGGCCTGGATCTAAAGACGCCGATCATGATGGCACCGACCGCGGCGCAGGGCTTAGCCCACAGCCAAGGCGAAAAGGACACCGCGCGCGGCGTGGCGGCCGTTGGTGGCCTGATGGCGCAAAGCACGTATTCTTCCACTTCGATTGCTGATACTGCGGCAGCCGGCAACGGGGCACCGCAGTTCTTCCAGCTGTATATGAGCAAGGACTGGACCTTCAACGAAAGCCTGCTGGACGAAGCCGTCAAGGCCGGTGTCAAGGCGATTCTTCTGACTGTTGACGCAACGGTTGATGGCTATCGCGAAGCCGACATCGTCAACAACTTCCAGTTCCCAATCCCGATGGCGAACTTGACCAAGTTCTCCGAAGGCGATGGCAAGGGGAAGGGCATCGGCGAGATTTATGCCAGTGCTGCCCAGAAGATTTCCGAAGACGATGTGCGTCGCATTGCGGATTACACGCATCTGCCGGTCATCGTTAAGGGCATTCAGTCCCCTGAAGACGCACTGCGAGCCATCGGTGCAGGCGCTGCCGGCATCTATGTCTCCAACCACGGCGGCCGTCAGCTGAACGGTGGCCCGGCCTCGATCGATGTTTTGCCGGCCATTGCCAAGGCAGTCAACCACCAGGTGCCGATCATCTTCGACTCCGGCGTTCGCCGCGGCAGCCACGTCTTCAAGGCGCTGGCGGCTGGCGCGGACCTGGTTGCCATGGGGCGGCCTGTCATTTACGGCCTGGCTCTGGGTGGTGCGCAAGGCGTGCAGTCCGTTTTCGAGGAGCTCAACCATGAGCTTGAGATCACCATGCAGCTGGCCGGCACCAAGACCATTGAGGACGTGAAGCACGCGCCGCTGACTCACTTTAACTACGCAGAATAAGTTTAGATGAAAGGCCGCTGGGGTACTCGGCGGCTTTTTGCGTAGTTGCGCTCAGGTCGGCAACGGGTGAGCATCTAGCTACGCCACACGCCCCGCCGCCAGAGTGCAGCGGCGAAGCGTATGTCTAGGCTAGCTGTCACCCTAAGTTCGCCGACCTTCGCAGCCTGCAGTAGTTGCGCTCAGCCGAGCAACGCCCGAGCAGCTAGCTACGCTCAGTGACAGGCACCGCTGCGCGGCACCCGTCCCTGAGCTAGGCTATCTGTCGGACTAAAATCGCTCGGCTTCGCAGCCTGCTGTAGTTGCGCTCAGGTCGGCAACGGGTGAGCATCTAGCTACGCCACACGCCTCGCCGCCAAAGTGCAGCGGCGAAGCGTTACGCTAGGCTAGCTGTCACCCTAAGTTCGCCGACCTTCGCAGCCTGCAGCCTGAAAGCTTTTCCATCCCCCGGCCGACAGGGTATACTGGAAGCAGAGGTGAGCGGGATGAGGATTTTGATTTTGTACGAATCAGTGACGGGTAACGCCAAGGGCATGGCGCGGATCTTGCAGCTGTTCTTTGAACGCGAGGGCGCCACGGTCACCGTGGGCCAGATGCAGCAAACCGACGCCGCGGTGATGGCCAATTACGACGCCGTGATCATTTCCACCTACACGTGGCTGGGCGGCATCGTACCGCCGCCAGTCAATGATTTTTACGAAGACATTCCGCAGGTGGATCTGAGCAAGCCGGTTGTCGTCGGTGTGGCCGGCACTGGCGATCCCTGGTACGGTAAGGATTACAATACGGCACCCGACCTCTTTGACGCCGCGTTTGAAAAAGCCGGCGCCGTGGTTGGCGCGGAGCCGGTCAAGATCGAGCAGGGCGCGGAAAAATCTGACATGCCGGCGTTTGCGGCTTTTGTGAAAGCCATTATCGCGAAGGTCAAGGACGTGCAGGGACACGCAAAGGAGTGACACAACATGGCGGAAGAAACCATCTTCTTCAATCCAGGCGATGCCATCGCCAGCGACTACGATTTTCAGGCGGCACGGCGATCGGCCGAGATTTTTAAGGTCGATCACGCCTCGACCAAGGGCCTGATCGTGGCCAAGGACGGCAAGGGCCGCTTCGATGTGTTTTACGAAGGCACCAACTCAGATCCGAACGCCGGCAAGGAGAAGCCGACCCAGTACACGATCTTGGCGCGGCTGTGATGCGGCGCAGATTGTGGCTGTCGCTTGGCTTGGTGGTCGTCTTGGTGCTGGGGGCTGCCCTCGAATGGTGGCTGCTGCGGCCGCTGGAGCCGAATCCGTTTTTGGTCGGACTGGTGGGCCTGCTCATGGGCGGCGCGTTAGCACTGCTCGTCAGTCTTTGGTGGCCCAGGCGCCATTAATGCCGCAGTGTGGTATACTGATTTGGTAATAAAAAGTAAGCGAAAGGATCTGATTTCATGGCAACATTGACACAAGAAATGAAGGACATGATCGGCTCACAACTCAACTTTTTAGCCACGGCGGATGAAAATGGGAATCCGCAAGTCGGCCCGAAAGGCACCATGCGGGTCTTTGACGATCACCATCTGATCTACAACGAGGAAACCGGCCGGCATGCTTGGCACAACCTGCAGCAGAATGGCAAGGCTGCAGTGGCCTCGGTCGACCGCAGCAAGCTCAAGGGGTTCCGGTTTGAAGGAACGGTTGAGATCCACAAGGATGACCAGATTTTTGACGACGCACAGGCCTTTGCCCAGAGCAAGCACCTGCCGGCAGCGATTGCCGCAGTCGTGATCAAGGTCGATCGCATCATCAAGCTTGATGCGGGCCCCAATGCCGGCACCGTGATCGAAGAAGACTAGCTGAAGGCACAACAAAGCACCCCGGTAAGCGATTTGGCTTGCCGGGGTGCTTTTGCGCTGCGGAGTTACGCGGTCGGCTGGGCGACGCGCGCCTCGTGGGCCTGCACGATCAGTTTGGTGATGGCCTTGGCGATGTTTTCGTTGCGCAGGATCGGACCGTGCGCGTAGCTGCCGAAGGTGTTCTTGTAGCGCATGCCTTCCACGCCGTCGTCGGGGTTGTTGCCGTAGCCCTGGATCATTTTGCCCAGCGGGTGCAGCTTGTTCTTGTCATCGAAGTAGGTCCGGCCGCTGTGGTTCTCAAACGCCTTGACCGTGCCGAACTCGGTTTCAAACTCGGTGTCGCCGATCATCCGCGCGTCTGCCTTGAACACGGTGTGCAGCGGCAGGATACCCAGGCCCTTGATGGTCGTGCCGTCGGCGGTCTTGTAGTAGGTGCCAAGCAGCTGGTAGCCGCCGCAAATCGCGAGCATGGGCTTGCCCGCCTCGATGTAGGCGGCCAGCGTGTCTTTGAAGCGCGGCAGGTCCTTGGCGACCACGGTTTGTTCGTAGTCCTGACCGCCACCGAAAAAGACGAAATCATAGTTAGCCGCGTTGAACGGCTTGCCCAGACTGACGTTGTCCACGATGACCGGATAGCCTTCAAGGCCCAGCCAGTAGCGCAGGATCTTGACGTCACCGCTGTCCCCGTAGGTGTTCATCAAGTCTTCATATAAGTACGCGATGCGAATTGGCTCTTTCATGGCGCGCTTCCTTTCGTTCTTACTTGCGCACAATTTTAGCACATGCGGTGGCAAAGCAAAAGCGGCCGCGCTGCGGCGAAAACGCGACCAGTCGCTGCGAGATGTGAGTTTCTTGGCCAGAGTCAGGTTGTGACTGGCGGTCGATTAAGTTAAACTAGAGGGTGTCGTGAAACCAGCAAAAAGTTTCACACTGCGCGGTTCAATCGCGCAGCCAACAAAGGAGGCAAACCGATGGATGAGGCGGAGTTTAGCGCTGCAGTGGCGGCCCTGGGAGTGACGCCCACGGCCGCGCAGCTGGCGAAGTTTGCGCGCTACTACCAGGACTTGGTGGCGGCCAACGAACATGTGAACCTAACGGCGATCACCGAGCAGTCCGCGGTTTACCTCAAGCACTTTTACGATTCGCTGACCTTACTGGAGGCCGTGCCGGCACTGAAAAGTGAACCCCTGACGCTGTGCGATGTCGGGGCCGGCGCCGGCTTTCCCTCGTTGCCGGTCAAGATCATGGCGCCGCAGCTGGACGTGACGATTGTTGATTCGTTGAACAAGCGTATTGCCTTTCTTGACGGCCTGGTCCAGGCGCTTGGCCTCAGCGGCGTGCACCTTTACCACGACCGTGCCGAGACCTTTGGCGGCAAGCGCAGCGCGCATCGCGAGGCGTACGACGTCGTGGTGGCCCGCGCCGTGGCGCCGCTGAACGTGCTGGCTGAGCTGTGCCTGCCCCTGGTGCGGCCAGGCGGTCAGTTTGTGGCGCTGAAGGGCAGTAAGGGCGAAGAAGAAATCAGCCATGCGAAAACGGCGTTCGGGGAGCTGGGGGGCCAGCTAAAGCAAGTGCAGACGCTCAGCCTGCCGGAAACCGGCGACCCGCGGACGCTGATCGTGGTGGATAAAATTAGCAAAACACCGGGCCGCTTTCCGCGCAAGCCGGGAACGCCCAGTAAGCAACCGTTAGGAGGTTAGCCTTTGGCACTCTTTTTTGGGAAGAAAAAACCGCAAAGTAACGAGACAGTGGTCCAAGAGCTGCCGCTGACGGCCATCGTGCCGAACCGGTTCCAGCCGCGGAAGGTGTTCAGCCCGGAAGCGATTCAGGAGCTGGCCGCCACCATTTCTGAGCACGGGCTGCTGCAGCCAATCGTGGTGCGTGAGTACAAGCCGGCTCACTATGAGATTATCGCCGGTGAACGCCGCTTCCGGGCCATGCAGTCGCTGCATTTTGAAAAAGCCCCGGCCATCGTTCAGAAGATGAGCGACGAGGAGTCGGCTGCCATGGCCTTGATCGAGAACCTGCAGCGTGAAGGCCTGTCCCCAATTGAGGAGGCCGAGGCCTACACCGACTTGATGAAGCTGAACGCGATGACGCAGCAGGACTTGGCCAAGCAGCTGGGTAAAAGCCAGTCGTTTGTTGCCAACAAACTGCGGCTTTTAAAGCTGTCCGACTCGGTCCAGGCGGCGATCATGAACGGCGAAATTTCGGAGCGTCACGGCCGCGAGCTGTTGAAGGTGGATGACTATCACCAGCAGCTGCTGCTGCACGAGATCTTGGCCAATCACCTGACTGTCAAGGAAACTGCGCAGCTGGTCGATGACACGCTGGGCGTCAAGGCGCCGGCGCCATCTTCGGTGGCCAAGCCGGTCGCCACTAAGTCCAAGGACAAGGCCAAAAAGCCACGCCGCCGTCGCACGCTTGTCACTAAAGATGCGCGCATGGCGGTCAACACACTGAAGCAGTCGGTGAAACTGATTCAAGACGCGGGGCTGGCCCCGCAGGTGAAGGAAGAGGAGACCGCTTCGGCTTACCGCTTCATCATCGAGATTCCAAAGGAAAAGAAGTAGGAGGGCAAGATGGCAGCACATGTGATTGCGGTCGCAAACCAAAAGGGCGGCGTGGGCAAAACCACGACGACGATCAACTTAGGTGCGTGCCTGGCCAGTGCCGGCAAGCGGGTCCTGATCGTCGACGCCGACGCCCAAGGCAACGCGACCTCCGGGGTCGGCGTTTCGAAGGCCGACGTCGCAAAGGACATCTACGACGTGTTGGTGTCGGAGGAGCCGATTCAGTCAGCCATCATGAAAACCAAGCACCAGAACCTGTCGATCGTGCCGGCCACGATTCAGCTGGCCGGCGCGGAAATCGAGCTGACCAACCAAATGGCGCGGGAAATGCGCCTGAAGCTGGGGCTCCAGCCGGTGCTTGACCAGTACGATTACGTGCTGGTCGACTGCCCGCCGTCTTTGGGTCAGCTGTCGATCAACGCGTTCACTGCGGCGAACTCGATTTTGATCCCGGTTCAAAGTGAGTACTACGCGCTGGAAGGTTTGAGTCAGTTGCTCAACACCGTCCGGCTGGTGCAAAAGCACTTCAACCCGACGCTGAGCATCGAAGGCGTTTTGCTCACCATGTACGACGCCCGGACCAATCTGGGTGCCCAGGTCATCGCGGAGGTGCGCAAGTACTTCGGCGATAAGGTGTACGATGTGGTAATTCCGCGCATCACGCGGCTGGCCGAGGCGCCAAGCTACGGGCTGCCGATCATCGATTACGACCCGAAGAGCAAGGGCGCAGAAGTGTACGAAGCTTTGACCAAGGAGGTGCTAGCGGCCCATGGCGAATAAAAACAGCAAGGGCTTAGGGCGAGGCATCGATGCCATTTTCAAGGACTTCGAAAGTCCCGACCTGACGGTAAACAATGTGGACGAACTGCCCCTCAAGGACATTCGGCCCAATCCTTACCAGCCGCGCAAGTCGTTTGACCAGGCGGCGCTGAATGAGCTCGCAGATTCCATCAAGCAAACCGGGGTCTTCCAACCCATCATTGTGCGACAAAGTGTGTCCGGTTATGAGATCATCACGGGCGAACGGCGCTTCCGGGCGTCTAAGCTCGCAGGCAAGAAAACCATTCCGGCGATCATCCGCACGTTTGATGATCCGGAGATGATGGAGATCGCGGTGCTCGAAAACTTGCAGCGTGAAGACCTGACCCCGCTTGATGAGGCGCAGGCGTATGATACACTGATCAAGAAATTAAACCTGACGCAGGCGGAAGTCTCAAAGCGGCTGGGCAAGAGCCGGCCGTACATCGCCAACTACCTGCGGCTATTGACCCTGCCGGATGCGGTCAAGAAACTGTTGAACGAAAAAAAGCTGTCGATGGGTCAGGCCCGGACGCTGCTGTCTCTGAAGGACAAGAAGCGCCTGGTGCCCCTGGCCAAACGGACGGTGCAGGATAATTTGACGGTGCGTCAGCTCGAACGCCTGATCAATCAGCTGAACGAGGGCGCTAAGCCGAGTAAGAAGGTTGCCCCCAAGTCGCCGTTCCTGCGCGAAAGCGAGCACCAGCTGCAGGATAAGTTCGGCACGAAGGTCAACATTGCCCAAAGCAAGCAGGGCAAGGGTAAAATTGAGATCGATTTTGAGACGCAGGACGACCTTAGCCGCCTGCTGGATTTGTTCAACGTCGATCTGGATTAACTGCGCGCGAACTAGACAGCCGTTAAAGGAGGCATCAGGATGTACGAATTGCACGATCGCGTGCTGATGAAGAAGCCGCACGCATGCGGCACCAACGACTGGGAAATCATTCGCGTCGGCATGGACATCAAAATCAAATGCACAGGCTGCGGCCACATTGTAATGATGAGCCGCCACGATTTTGATCATAAAATGAAGAAGATCCTGGTAAAAGCAGACAAAAAGGAAAGTGAGTAACGTAATGGCACTAACAGCAGGTATCGTCGGCTTGCCCAACGTCGGGAAGTCCACATTGTTTAACGCGATCACCAAGGCAGGCGCCGAAATGGCGAACTACCCGTTTGCCACAATTGACCCGAACGTCGGCATGGTCGAGGTGCCAGACAGTCGCCTGGCCCGCATCGACGAGCTGATCCCGGCCAAGAAGATCATCCACACGACGTTTGAGTTCACGGACATCGCCGGGATCGTCAAAGGCGCATCCAAGGGCGAAGGCCTGGGCAACAAGTTCCTGGAAAACATTCGGCAGGTGGACGCCATTGTTCACGTGGTCCGCGCGTTTGATGACGATGAGATCACCAGCGTCACCGGCAAGGTCGACCCGCTGGACGACATGGAGACCATCAACCTCGAGCTGGCCATCGCCGACTTGGATTCCGTCGACAAGCGCTACACCAAGGTTGAAAAAATCGCCAAAAGCGGCGACAAGGAAGGCAAGGCCGAGTTCGCCGTGCTGCAAAGGATCAAGCCGGTGCTCGAAGCCGGCAAGCCGGTCCGGTCTTTGACCTTTAACGAGGATGAGCAAAAGATCGTCCACGGCCTGTTCCTGCTCACCGATAAGCCGGTCCTGTACGTGGCGAACATCGCCGAGGCCGACATGGCCGATCCGGACGCGTCGCCTTACGTTCAGCAAATCAAGGCGGAGGCCGCCAAGGAGAACGCGGAAGTAATCGCCGTGTCCGCCCGCACCGAAGAGGAAATCGCCGAGCTGGACGACTCGGACAAGGCCGATTTTCTGGAGGCCGAAGGGGTCTCCGAATCTGGGCTGGACAAGCTGATCAAGGCCAGCTATCATTTGCTGGGCCTGGCGACCTTCTTCACCGCCGGCGGGCCGGAAACGCGTGCCTGGACCTTTAAGAAGGGGATGAAGGCCCCGCAAGTCGCCGGGATCATTCACTCCGACTTCGAGCGTGGGTTCATTCGCGCCGAGACGATGAGTTTCGCCGATTTGGACAAGTACGGGTCTGTCCAGGCGGTCAAGGAAGCCGGCCGCTACCGTTCTGAAGGCAAGGAATATGAAGTGCAGGACGGGGACATCATCGAGTTCCGGTTCAACGTTTAGGGGGAACAATTGTGACGGAAAAACCAGTCAAAGAAGCCGAAGCAGTGGAGGAAGTCGTTGACGTCGACGCCTTGCTGGGCAAGCTGTCGAAGAAAAATGACGAGTACGTGTTCAAGCTGCGTCGGATCCTGACCGATCACCAGTGGTCGGAAGAACGCCAAAAGGCCGTGCTGCAGGAACTGCTGCCGGAGATCATCACGGCGCAGCACCAAGGTAAGCCGGCCACGCAGCTGTACGGGCCAGTCACGGAAAAGGCGAATAGCCTGATCCACCGGCCCAAGAAGCGTAAGAAAGTGCCATTTTGGCTGAACGGCCTGGATCTCACCTTCCTGTTTTCCAGCATGTTTGGTCTCGTTTACGGGGTGATGGGCTACTTTAACCGCAACAAGCCGCAAACCGCCAGTGGCAACGGCCTGATGTCGTTGCTGCTGATGGCGGCGGTCGCCGGGTTTGCCTTTGCCTACTACAACGAGTGGAGCACCAAGAAAAAGACCGATCGGCGCAAGACCTGGCAGGTCATGGTCATGATGGTGATGGTGATCCTGGTCGGGTCTTGGGCCGCCGGGGCGGTCGGCATGATCAAGTCGCCGATCACGTCACCGATGCAGTGGCCGGTCTACCTGGTCGTGGCCGTGGTCACCTACGGCATTCACTACCTGCTTAAGCGGCGCTACCACTTGCGGGGCCTGATGGCTCAGTAATCCGAACTTTTCTATTCGGCAAGCCGTTAAAATCCCGAATATAGCGAACAATTCATTTTCCTTTTGTCTGCTTGGCTCTGATCATTCGGAGCTAGCTCACTGAAAATGAGACAATTATCATTTACAAACCGCGTTGGGTCAGGGCTCAGCGCGGCTTTTTGCGTATCCATTGACGCTTCAGGGCCCTCAGTGCTATGCTGGTCAACAACAAAAAACGAAAGAGGGCTCTCACTTGAGTAATTGGGACACGAAGTTCGCGCGAAAAGGGTTCACGTTTGACGATGTGCTGTTGATCCCTGCAGAAAGTCACGTTTTGCCGCAAGATGTCGAGTTGAAAGTGCAGCTCGCACCAAACCTGAAGTTGAACATTCCAATCCTGTCCGCTGGCATGGACACGGTCACCACCTCTGCGATGGCCATCGCCATGGCGCGCCAGGGCGGCCTCGGCGTCATTCACAAGAACATGAGTATCGCTCAGCAGGCCGATGAGGTCCTGACCGTGAAGCGGTCCGAAAACGGCGTCATCATCAACCCGTTCTTCCTGACCGCCAATGACCCGGTTTCCGCAGCCAACGCGCTGATGAAAAAGTACCGGATCTCCGGCGTGCCGATTGTCGATTCCAAGGATTCCCGTAAGCTGACCGGCATCATCACCAACCGCGATCTGCGCTACGTCAAGGATCACAGCGTGGCGATTGGCTCAGTCATGACCAAGGAGGGCTTGGTCACTGCGCCGACTGGCACGTCCCTGCAAGAGGCTGAGGAAATTCTCCAGGCCCACAAGATCGAAAAGTTGCCCCTGGTTGACGAAGACGGCCGCCTGTCCGGCTTGATCACCATCAAGGACATCGAAAAGGTCGTTGAGTTCCCGGACGCCGCTAAGGATGCCCACGGTCGCCTGCTGGTTGCCGCTGCTGTCGGTGTTACCTCTGACACTTTCGAACGCGCACAGGCACTGCTGGATGCCGGTGCCGATGCCATCGTCATCGACACCGCGCATGGCCACTCCGCTGGGGTGCTGCGCAAGGTCAAGGAGATCCGCGCCCACTTCCCGGACGCGACCCTGATCGCCGGCAATGTGGCGACCGCTGAAGGTACCGCGGCCCTGTACGACGCCGGCGTTGACGTGGTCAAAGTCGGGATAGGCCCGGGGTCCATTTGCACGACGCGGATCGTTGCCGGTGTCGGCGTGCCGCAGTTGACGGCGGTTTACGATGCCGCGACTGAGGCCCGCAAGCGCGGTAAGGCCATCATTGCCGATGGCGGGATCAAGTACTCCGGCGACATTGTGAAGGCACTGGCCGCTGGCGGTACAGCCGTCATGCTGGGTTCCATGCTGGCGGGCACGGATGAGGCGCCTGGCGACATGGAAATCTACCAAGGCCGGCGGTTCAAGACTTATCGCGGCATGGGGTCGCTGGGTGCGATGGAGCAGGCCCACGGCAGCAAGGACCGCTACTTCCAAAGCGGCGTGAACGAAGCCAAGAAGCTGGTTCCGGAAGGCATCGAAGGTCGCGTCGCTTACAAGGGCAGCCTCGCCGACGTCATTTACCAAATGGACGGCGGACTGCGTTCAGGCATGGGTTACGTCGGCGCCAAGACCGTCACTGACCTACAGGACAACGCCCAGTTCATCCAGATCTCCGGCGCGGGCCTGCGTGAAAGCCACCCGCACGATGTTCAAATCACCAAAGAAGCACCTAATTACTCGGTCGAATAATTCAGTCAATCACTTTCGGCCCCGATGCAAGCAGTCTGCTTGCGTCGGGGCTTTTTGGTGACCACTTCCTTAAGAATTTTCAGCCCATTCCCAAAGGCTTAAGCAAGCTGGCAATCCTTTTGGTACAATGAAGGCGGACTGAGGACTTTTCTGCAAATGGGGGAGTCGGTCAGTCAATGCTTTTACTCGAGGTGAAAGTGCAGACCCTTCGCAGGCTTATTCCTAGTCGTCGGGCTAAAACCGCCCGCCTTCGCAGCCTTATCGTAGTTGCGCTCAGCGGGGCAACGCCCGAGCGCCTAGCTACGTCCAAGCCCTCGCCGGCAAAAAGCGGCGGCAATGTACCAGGCTAGGCTAGTCATCGGGCTAAAATCGCCCCGCTTCGCAGCCTTATCCTAGTTGCGCTCCGGGTCTGCAACGCCCGAGTGTCTAACTACGCCCGGTGCCTCGCCGCCCAAAAGCGGCGGCAATGCACCAGGCTAGGTTAGCCATCGGGCTAAGTGCGCAGACCCTTCGCAGCCTTTTATAAAGGAGCACTCTTATGAAAATTCTCATTGTAGATGACGACAAGGAAATCGTCGAACTGCTCAGTATTTACGTCAAAAATGAACATTACGAACCAATTGAAGCATACAGCGGCAAAGAGGCCATCACGAAATTGGCCACGAATCCCGACATTGCCCTCATGATCCTCGATATCATGATGCCGAACATGTCTGGCATTGACGTGGTCAAGCAGGTGCGCAAGGATTCGCAGATCCCGATTATTATTGTTTCCGCCAAGACGGGCGACATGGACAAAATTCAAGGCCTGATCACCGGCGCCGACGATTACGTCACCAAACCCTTCAACCCGCTGGAAGTCATGGCGCGGGTCAAGAGTCTGCTCCGCCGCTTCACGAACAACGTCACCAATACCGAGCCGGATAAGCTTGAAGTCGGGCCGCTCACCATCATGAAGGACAGCCACGAAGTCACCACGCTGACCGGTAAGCAGATCCAGCTGACCGCGCTTGAGTTTGGGATCTTGTACTTGCTGGCCAGCCACCCCAACCGCGTCTTTTCCGCCGACGAGATTTTCGAGCGCGTCTGGCAGCAGGAGTCGATTGTGTCGGCCAAAACCGTCATGGTCCACGTCTCACACCTGCGCGACAAGATCGAAGAGGCCACTGGCGGTGAAAAGGTGATCGAAACCGTCTGGGGTGTCGGCTACAAAGTCGAGGCCTAACCATGGCAGAAAAAGTCCGCCTGGCTGGCAAGGAGAAATCCGAGCTGTGGTTTGAAGGCGCCGTCACTGTTGTCCTGCTTTTGATGCTCAACTTTGCGCTGTTCGTGCTGCTTAAGGAGCTGGTGGATATCAGCCAGCAGCTGCAGGATTCGATTTGGAGTGTGAAAAACGTCCTGACCTTTGGCCAAGACAAGCAGCACCTGTGGTCATGGCGCAGCGTCTTCATGGGCGTCATGGCGATTGTTGATGTGATCGTCGTCTACTGGCGCCTGATCCGCCGCTACCGGCAGATCCAGATGCGCCACGTGATCCGCGAGCTGCATTACATCGCTGACGGCCACCTGGATCACCGCATCCAGTTCAAGGTCAACACCGACCTGCAAAAGGTGATCAACTCTATTAACGCGCTGGTCGATTCCACCGTTAACTCCATGCAAGAGGAGCGGCGGATCGAAAGCAGCAAGGATGAGCTGATCACCAACGTGTCCCACGACATTCGCACGCCGTTGACCTCGATCATTGGGTACCTCGGCCTGATTGAGGACAAGCAGTATAAAAACGATGAGGAGCTGGTCAAGTACACGCACACCGCGTACCTGAAGGCTAAGCAAATGAAAGTGCTGGTAGAGGACCTGTTTGAGTACACGAAGGTCCGCCAAACGACGACCCCGCTGAATCCGGTGAAGTTTGACATGATCGCGATGATGGAGCAGCTCGCCGCCAGCTTTGAGTTGGAGGGGCAAAAACACCACCTGCGCTTCGTCGTGTCTGGGCGGCCGAACCCGCTGATGATGGAAGCCGACACCGAAAAGCTTGGCCGCGTCTTCAATAATCTGATTGCTAACGCGTTGAAGTACGGCAAAGGCGCCCACCACATTTTTCTCAACGCCGAGGAAGTGGGCTCCGAGGTCGTCATCAAGGTGCAAAACGACGGCGAACAGATCCCCAACGATTCGCTGAGCAAGCTGTTTGATCGCTTTTACCGGGTCGAAGGCTCGCGCAACCAGGAAACCGGCGGGACCGGCCTGGGGCTGGCAATCGCCCAGAGCATTGTCACGCTGCATGGCGGCTACATTTACGCCGATTCGACGCCGACCATGACCAGCTTTGTCATTCACCTGCCGCGGACTTTGGGGCAAACCCTAAAGCCGGCGCAAAAAGTCAAAAATCAATGAGGAGTTTAACCATGAAAAAATTTTGGCGCGGCCTGATCGTTCTGGTCGCAAGTCTCTCCGTGTGGGCCGCTGCGGCCCCGACCAGCGTGGCGGCGGCCACCAACGTTGACGTCAACGCAAAAGCGGCGGTCGCGGTGGATGCCAAGTCCGGCCAGATCTTGTACCAGAAGAACGCGGATCAGCCGCTGCCGATCGCGTCGATGACCAAGATGATCTCGCTGTACCTGGTGCTGCAGGCGATCCATGACGGCAAGCTCAAGTGGACTGACACGATCTCACCGGACAACGCCATTTACACGCTGGCCAAGGACACGTCCCTGTCAGGGGTGCCGCTGGAGCCGGAGAATAAGTACACGATCAAGGAGCTTTACCAGGCTAGCGTGATCTATTCTGCCAACGATGCGATGATGCTGCTGGCCAACGCGGTTGCCGGCTCGCAGCCCAAGTTTGTCACCCAGATGGATGACCTGCTGAAGGGCTGGGGCATCAGCGACGCGAAAATCGTGAACGTGACTGGCCTAAACAATTCTGAGCTGAAAACTGACCGGGTCCCGGGCACGCCGGCGAACGCAGAAAATGAAATGTCGGCCAAAGACATGGCCATTGTCGCCAAGCACCTGCTGAACGACTACCCGGAGATCCTGGACACCACCAAGATCTCGAGCATGATGTTCCGCCGTGGCACCAGTGACCAGACCAAGATGGATAATTATGACTGGATGCTGCCAGGCCGCGTCTCTGCGCAAAAGGATCTGCCCGTTGATGGCCTGAAGACTGGCACCACGGATCTGGCCGGCAACTGCTTCACCGGCACGGCCAAAAAGAACGGCTACCGGCTCATTACGGTCGTTCTGAACGCCGGTGGGACCGCGGTCACTCGGCGCTTTGACCAAACCGCTAAACTCATGCGGGCGGTGTTTGCCGACTGGAAGCCGCTCACGGCCACGACTAAGAATCAGGCAGTCGCCGGCCACCAGGCGCTGAAGGTGGATAAGGGCAAGCAAAGCAGCGTGGCTTTGCGCGCGGCGGACACCGTTTCCGTGTTGGTGCCGACTAGCGCGACCACCAAAGACTTGAGGTACACCTACGTGCCGGCGAAGGGCATGGCCAAGCAGGCTGCCGCGCCGGTTAAAAAAGGCGCTACGGCTGGCGCGCTCACGGTCGATGCCAAGGGCGAGAAGCTGACGTACCTGGGCAATGCAGCCGGCAACCAGACCAAGCTGACCGCGGCCAAGACGGTCGAGAAGGCCGGGTTCTTCACGTTATTGTTTCGGGGCATTGGGGAATTTTTCGGTAATTTGTTTTAAATGACGCCAATCAACGTCTGTTGGGAGGCACTTTAATGGTTGAGTATCATAAAATTACAGAAGACGGGATGAAGACGCTGAAGGCGGAAAAAGTTCTGCTGGAGGCCGAGCGCCCGCACAAAATCAAGGCGTTGGCAGCGGCTCGCGCTTTGGGTGATCTGTCGGAAAACGCCGAGTACAGCACGGCGAAGTACGAGTTGCACCATTTGGAAGGCCGGCTGCGTTACCTGGACAAGGTGATCCGCTACGGCCAGGTCGTGTCCGAAGATCCTAAGCCCATCGCCGATCTGGGGAAAACCGTAACGGTCCGCTTCGATGACGACGAGGACGTCACGACCTTCCGGTTGGTCGGGCCGCACGAGGCCTCGATGAAGCCGGGCAACTTGGCCCTCAACTCGCCGCTGGGTCGCGCCTTAAACGGCCGCAAAGTGGGGGAAACGGTGACTGTCCAGGCGCCCAGCGGTGCTTACCAGGTCACTGTTGTCAAGCTCGCGTGAGCCTATGATATAATTGCTCGTGAACAAACACAGAGGAGTCTAAACATGGCACTTTCATTGCACGCATGCATTTTGCTTTTAAAGGAGCACCACTTGCTGAAAAGCAGCGCGGTCCAAAGCGACCTGGACACCGATATGTCCGGGATCGCCTACGATTCCCGCAAGGTCTCGGGGCCCACGCTGTTTTTCTGCAAGGGCACGCACTTCCGGCCGGTGTACCTGTCGATGGCCAAGGATAACGGCGCGACCACTTATGTTGCCGAAAAGCCGTACGTCGAAGGCAACGGCATGAACGCGCTGATCGTGGTCAACATCACCAAGGCGATGGCAATCCTGGCCGCGGCGTTTTATGATTTTCCGCAGGATGACCTGTTCGTGATCGCCTTCACCGGGACCAAGGGCAAAACGACCTCCGCGTACTTTGCGCGCGGTATTCTGGAGCAGGCGCACCCCAAGCACGTGGCGCTGTTTTCCACCATTGACACGATCGTCGGGCCAAATCCGGATCAGCGCTTCAAGTCCGATCTGACCACACCGGAGTCGGTGGACCTGTTCCGCAACATGCGCGCGGCGGTCGATAACGGCATGACGCACCTGGTGATGGAAGTGTCCAGTCAGGCTTACCTGCGCAATCGCGTGTTCGGGCTGACTTACGATGTCGGCTTTTTCCTGAACATCACGCCGGATCACATCGGCCCAAACGAACACCCGACGTTTGCCAACTACCTGCACAACAAGTTGCAGCTGCTGGTCAACTCGCGCAAGGTCGTGATCAATGCGGAAACCGAGCATTTCGACGAGGTGTACGCCGCGGCGATGACCACGACCTATCCGGACTCGATTTACCTGTTTGCCAGCACGGACTTCAAGCCCAAGCGCGATGACATCCGTATCGATTGTCGCTTCGAAAGCAAAACCCTGAGCACGACGCGCAGCCAGTTCCAGCTGGTGCCGGTAACCGACAAGGCCGCCGCGCTCAACGTGTCCGGTCAGTACAACTTGAGGCTGATCGGCGACTTCAACGAAAGCAACGCCACCGCGGCCATCATCGGTGCCGGGCTGGCCGGCGTGGACGGCGCCAAGGCGATTCCTGGCATTGCCAACGTCACGATCCCCGGTCGCATGGAGCACATTGAGGTGCCGGGGCACGGCGTCGTCTACGTCGATTACGCCCACAACTACGGGGGCATGAAGGCGCTGCTTCACTTTCTGAAGGCGGAGTACCACGATCCGCGGATGCACGTGGTCGTCGGCTCGCCTGGCGACAAAGGCGTGTCGCGCCGGCCAGGGTTTGCCAAGGTGCTCAGCGAGTACGCGACCACGGCCTACCTGACCACGGACGATCCCGGCTTTGAGGACCCGGCGAAGATTTGCGCCGAGATCGATGCCGGCATCGATCACGACAAGGTCACGGTCCACACGGTGCTTGACCGGCGTGAGGCCATCACGGCGGCCATCACCAGCAGCGGTCCCGATGACGTGGTGATCGTGGCGGCCAAGGGCGCCGATCCCTACCAGAAAGTCCGCGGCGTCAACACGCCGTGGCCGACCGACATGGCCGTGGTCAAGGAAGTCGCGAGCCAGCTCGCGGCAAAGTAATTTTCAATCAGGTCATGGCGATTCTCTCGGTCCGCCGAGGGGGTCGCTTTTTTCTGGCGCCAGATGGGGTGGCAGTGCCAGCCGCTTATGGTACGCTAAAAGCAGCACAGATGAGGAGAGACCAATTGTGAGCCATTTAACCAATAAAAATGATGCGGCGGTCTTGGCGACCGGGGCGACGGTGCCGCTGATGGGCGTGATCATGGATGATGCGGCGACGCTGGCGGCGACCACACTGGCCGCGGGGTACCGGCACTTGATCTGCCCGCCGGCCGCTTTACCGGCCGTCCGCGCAGCCGTGGCGCAAAGCGAGACGAAAGACGTGTTCGTCACGCTGCTTTTGTCCGCCCCGGCGGCCTCAACGCTGGCCCAAGTCGCCCAAGCGGCGCTGCCGGTCGACCTGCTGGTGATCGATTCGGCGGCCGCAGCGGACCGGCAGGCGGCCGCCGCGGCTTGTGCCAGACATCAGGCCAAGGCCTGGGGCGCGCTTGGCGAACCGGCTGAAGCGGAGCGCCCGGCGTCCAGCCTCACCCTGCTGCCGCTGGGCGTGACCGCGCAGTTTGCGCCGGTGGTGCAAGCGGCCCAGGCTGCGGGCCGGCCGGTCGCCACCAATTTGCCGTTTGGGCGCGGTGACTTGGCCCTGCTGCGGCCACTGCGCCGCATGGCCGAGCGCTACGGCAAAACCCCGGCGCAGATCGTCGTCCGCTGGCTGCTTCAGCGCGGCATTTTGCCTTGGCTGCCGGCGGCAAACGCGCAGGAGCTGTCGGCCTGGGGCGACGTGTTCGATTTTGAGCTCAGCTTTCATGACACCCAGGTTCTCGAAGCCCTCGACGGTCGGCCCATGGCGCCAAGAAAGCACAGGAGGCATTGAAATGGCAGTCGTGATCGGCGTTGACGTTGGCACCACGGCCACGAAGGTGGTGGCCTTTGATGCGGCCGGCCAGGTGAAAGCTCAGGCCAGCCGCGCCTACCCGCTGCTGCAAGCTCAGCCTGGTGCGGCAGAGCTGGACCCGCAGGCCATTTTAGCGGCGGTGCAAGCCGGCTTGAAAGCAGTCGCCGGCGCCTTGCCCGCCGGCAGCGTGGCTGGGATCAGCTTTTCGGCGGCGATGCACAGCTTGATGCTGCTGGACGAAAAGCGTCAGCCGTTGACCCGCGTGATCACCTGGGCGGACATTCGCGCCGAACGGGCCGCCGAACAGCTGAAGGCGCGGCCGGACCACGCAGCTTTGGTGGGGCGCACCGGGGTGCCACTGCACCCGATGACGCCGCTGGCTAAGCTGATCGACCTGCAGCAGACACGGCCCGAATTGATGGTGCAGACTCGCTTTGTCTGCGGCATCAAGAGCTGGCTGCTGCTTCAGCTGTACGGTCAGTGGGTGGCCGATTACTCACTCGCCAACGCCACTGGGCTGTTCAACATGGCGCGCATGGACTGGGACGCGCAGGCGCTGAAACTGGCCGGGGTCTCGGCCGCCCAGCTGCCAAATCTGGTTGACACCGACACGCTGCTGCCTCAGTTGACGGGGAAAAGTGCCAGCACGCTGGGGCTGCCGCAGACGACGTCGGGCATCGTAGGGGCGTCTGATGGGACCCTGGCCAACATTGGCGTGAACGCCCTAGCCCCAGGGGCAACGGCGGTGACGATCGGCACCTCTGGGACGGTGCGCACGGTGATCCAGACGCCGACCGTCGCCCCAAGCGGCAAACTGTTCACCTATTACTTGGCGCCCAATCGCTGGGTGGTCGGAGGGCCGGTCAACAACGGCGGCATTGTGCTGCAGTGGGCGACACGGACTTTGCTGGGGCAGGCCGAAACGGTTGAAGACGCCATCGCGCTGGCGCTGACGGCACCGGCCGGCGCGCACGGCCTGGTTTTTCTGCCGTATTTGGGCGGCGAGCGCGCGCCGCTTTGGGACGCCAACGCGCGCGGCAGCTTTGTGGGGCTGACCCGCAGTCACACCAAGGCCGACATGCTGCGGGCGGTCATGGAGGGCATTTTGTTCAACCTCAAAGCGGCCTTTGCCCTGATGGCGCCTTTGGTCGGGGCTAAGCCCACCCTCCACGCCGCGGGAGGATTCGCCAAAAGCCTGGCGTGGCGGCAGATGCTGGCAGACGTCTTCGACTGCCCGGTCGTGGTGCCGCAAAGCGTGCAAAGTTCCGCGTTGGGTGCGGCCGTCATCGGGATGAAGCGCTTGGGCTGGGTGCCGGATTTAGACGCCGTCGCAGCGATGGTGAAGCTTTCCGGCAGTTACCAGCCCGGGGCGGACGCCGCGGTGTACCGCCGCCTTTGGCCGCTTTGGCAGCAGGTGGCCCAAGCGCTTGCCGGGACCTACGCCGACCTGGCCGGTTTTACCGCCGGCCGCGGTATGGTATGATACCGAAAGTATTGGAGGTGCAACATGTACGAATCAACTAAACGCCGGCATGTAAGTCCGGCGGTCGCGGCGGTGTTCCCGCAAGAAGTGACCGATCAGCTGTTTGATGTCATTGCGCTGATGCACAAGGCGGACCAGCTGGTGACCGCGCCAGTGGCCTTTGCCTTTTCCGATGACTCGACAGAGGATGAGCTGTACGCGATGCTGATCCAGGGCAACCTGGCCCCGGCGCAGGAGTTCCCGCTGACTTACAGCGGCAAGAAGGATTTTCTCGGGCATGGCTACATCCTGATTGCCAAGGATAACCCGAAGGCCATTTACATCGACTTCAGCAAGGCCAACAACTTAGACGAGGTCCAGTGAGCGGGGCGGCCCGCTTTTTTCATGGCTTTTTCTGAAAATGGGGCCATTTTTCTGGTCAGTTGCACCGCATTGCGTTAAAATAAATCCTGTTAATCGTAATCATTACTGTTATCCACGGAGGAATTCCATGTCTGAACCCTTACTGACCGTCGAGCATCTCAGCTTTGGCTTTCGCAACCGCGTGCTTTATCATGATTTGTCCTTCTCCCTCGCCGCAGGGTCCGTGACGAGCTTGATCGGGGCCAACGGGGTGGGCAAGACCACGCTGACGAAGCTGATCATGGGCCAGCTCAAGCCGACCACCGGCCGCATCATCCGGTCACCGCGCTTGCGCCTGGGGTACGTCCCGCAGTTTCGCAACATCGACCCGGAGTACCCGTTGTCCTTGCGCAGTTTTGTCGCCCTGAACCAGATGCAGCGCCACCTGCCTTGGCACAGCAAGCAGGAAAAGGCGGCGGTCACGGCAGTGCTCAAGGAAACCGGGCTGAGCGAGCGGGCGGATCAGCCGCTGGGGATGGCCTCCGGCGGCGAGAAGCAGAAGGCGTACCTGGCCCAGGCGCTGCTGACGCGGCCGAACTTCCTGATCCTGGACGAGGCGACGGCCAGCTTAGATGTCAACACCAAAACCGAGCTGATGACGCTGGTCAACGCGCTGAACCAGCGCCACGGCATGACGGTCCTGTTTGTGACGCACGACTTGGATCTGGCCAAGGAATTCACCCAGCAGTACTTGCTGCTGACCCAAACCGGCTACGAGTTGCGGCCGACTGCGGATATGAACGAGGCCAATATGCCCAAGGAACTGCGACCAACGGTGGAGGTGCGCTGATGTTTGAATACGAGTTTATGCAAAATGCCTTCCTCGCCAGCACGTTCATTGCGCTGACCACCGGCATCGTCGGGGTGTTCGTCACGGCTCGCGGTATGTCTTTTCTGGCACACACACTGTCGGAAATTGGCTTTGCCGGCGCCGCCTTTGCGGTCCTGGTCGGCATTCCACCGCTGGACGGGATGCTGTTGACGACGATCCTGTCATCGCTGTCCGTTGGGCGGCTGGCTGTGCGTCCCGACCGACGCGAGGCGTCGATTAGTGCGATCTCCAGCTTGTTCATTGGTTTGGGTATTTTGTTTCTGGCCCTGTCCTCTAAAAGCTCCAGCTACGCCACCACGATTCTCTTCGGATCGGTGATCGGTATCTCCCGCGCTGACGTGTGGCAGCTGGTCGGCTTGGCCGTGGGGGTGCTTTTGACCATGGCGATTGGGTATCGCGGTCTGGCCTTTGACTCGTTTGACCCAGTGGGGGCGCAGGCCCAGGGGCTGCGGCGCAACCTGCTCAGCATTTACTTTCTGCTGATCCTGGCCATCTCGGTGTCGATTGGGGCCCAAATCGTCGGCAGCATGCTGGTCTTCATCCTGCTGACCCTGCCTTCCGCCGTGGCGAAGTACCTCGGCAAAACGTTGCCGCAGATGATCGGGATCTCAGTGGCGGCGGCACTGATCGGAGTGTGGCTCGGTCTGGTGCTGGGCTACTACACCAATTGGCCGGTGACCTTCTTCATCGCGGTGATCGAATGCGCCTTTTACCTGGGGGCACTGATGATTCGCAACCGCCGCGACCGCTGAGGATGAAAGCGGTTTGCCCAGTTACTTAATTTTTTATTTCAATCACGCCCATTGCGGCGTTTTTTTTGTAACTATTTTCCCTTTAGGCTAAAAATCGAGTACACTAATAGCAAGTATTCTCGATTGGAGGCAGCCATGGATAGACGAGACTCGCGCAGCCAGCATCACCGCCATCCGCTTGCCAAGGTCATTGTCTTGCTGGCCCTGACAGTCGTCTTTTTAGCCGGTGGGTATGCGCTGCGGCTTTACGCGCAAACCAAAAACGCGCTTGATACCACGTACGACAATCACACCGCCAAAAAAACGCACGTCGACCTCAGCAAGCAGAAGCCGTTTTCCGTGCTGCTGCTGGGCACGGACACCGGCGGCCTCGGGCGCAGTGACAAGGGGCGCACGGACACGATGATCTTAGTCACGGTGAACCCGCAGAAGAAGCGCACCACCATGGTCAGCATTCCGCGCGACACGATGAGCCACGTGGCCAGTTCGGACTACACCGGCGTCACCAAGATCAACTCCGCCTACACATACGGCGGCACAAAGCTGGCCCAGGCCACGGTCAAGGACCTGATCAACGTACCGATCAACTACTACGCGCTGGTCAACCTTGATGGGCTGGAGAAAATCGTCGACGCGGTTGGCGGAGTCGACGTCAATGTGGCCTTTTCCTGGACCGATCCGCACGTCGGCAGCTACAAGTTCACCAAGGGCAAGATGCACTTGGATGGCAAAGCGGCGCTGGCTTACGCCCGAATGCGCCACGAGGATCCGGAAGGCGATTACGGCCGGCAGAAGCGCCAGCAGGAAGTGATCGAGCAGGTGGTCAAAAAGGTCCTTTCGGCCAAGTCGCTCAGTCGCTACTCCAGCCTCATGCAGACCTTGTCGTCTGACCTGCGAACGAACTTGAGCTTTGATGAGCTGGTCACCTTGGCGACCAACTACCGCGGTGCGTTCACCGACGTGCGTGAAGACTCGCTAAAAGGCGACGGGGCGTACATCGGCGCCGCGGCTTACCAGGTGCCAAGCACCACCGAACTGCAGCGGATCTCGGACCTGGCTCGCGCCGAGCTGGGGCTGAGCAAGACGCCGCTGGACAATTACAACACCAAGCAAAATCAGTTGAACACTAACGCTGGGTTTAACTGGGAAGATGGCAGCAATCCGGCTTACCATGTTTACCAAGATCTTCCGTAACCCTGATGCGCGTCGGCCCTTGCGGCCGGCGCTTTTTTGCTGCCGGCGGCCGGTGGTCAGCGCACAATAAAAAGCCCACCGGATGAGCGGTGGGCTTTGGCAATTCAATTAGATGATGGTGACGATCGCGGACAGAACGCCGGCAGAAGGAATCTGGCTGTTCGGCATCGCAACGTCGATCTGGTGCGGGTTCCCAGCGGCAAAGCCACCGGTATCATTGACGACGCGGATCAAGGTCTGGCCGTTTGAGAGCTGGATCTTAACGCGTGAGCCGCGAGGCAGGACGCCGAGGTTGGCGGCGATGCCGCCGTACCCCATGCTTGAACCCATGGCCGCCGGATCGTAGAAGGTGACGCGGAACGTCCCTTTGCTGGTGCCGGTCGCAGAGCTGGTCGTTGGCGCCGCCGCACGTGCGGCAGGCGTGCTGGCCGCCTTGGCCACCTGCGCCGCTTTTGCCTCAGCCTTGGCCTTGGCCGCTGCTTGCGCCTTGGCTTTAGCGTCTGCTTTGGCCTTGGCCGCTGCTTGCGCTTTGGCCTTAGCGGCCGCTTCGGCGCGCTGCTTCATCATGGCGTCAAACTCGGTGTTATCGCCGGGCTTGATTGGGCTGACAGCGGCCGGGGCGGCGATCAGCTTGTTGGTGGCAACGATTTTTGCGGCAGTTTGTTCAGCCGCAGGAGTCACGCCAGCTGCTTGCGCCTGACGGTTTGCGGCATCGTCAGTCGAAATCGCTTCGACTGGCTGCGTGCTGGTGTAAATCGCGAACGCGGCGGCAAGTGTCGTAATGGCGCCGACCCCAATGATTGATGAATGTTTGATTTTGATAAAACTCACTCCTATTTGATTGGAAAGTTATGTTTCCCCCGATTACAATGTGCAGTATATCGAGGTGGCGTGTCAGTCAAGTGCCAGTCAGTTTACAAAAGCAACTGTTTCTGTCACACTGTAACGTGCTCGTAATAAATCCCTACTGAAATTTTCACGTAACCGCTTTCGGTTCCAAAAATGGGTGCTCGATGAGAAAACTTTACGATTTTTACCGGGTTCGCTCCACATAGAACGAATATAGGCTAAAAAATGGGCTTGATAAACACAGCCAAACAGTCAACGCCCTTTGCAGTTTTGACGTATAGTATAATAGCCATAATATGAACTGGAGGTGATCACATGACGATGTACCGCGAGAAACGGTTCGAGGAGATCAAGCGCCTGCTGACGGAGCGCAAAGAGCTGAGCATCGAAGACATTATGCAGGCCGTTGGCGTCTCGCGCGACACGGCGCGCCGTGATGTGGTTGCCCTGGCGGCAAGCGGTGCCGGACGGCGGACGCGCGGCGGAATCGTGTCCTTGACGTTTGGGCACACGGTCCCCAGCTACTCGGAGCGGCTGAAGCTTTTTTCAACCGAGAAGACGGCAATGGCCAAGCAGGCGCTGAGCCTGATCAAGCCCGGGGGGGTCTACTTCATTGACGACTCAACCACGCTGCTCAAACTGTCGCAAAGCATCGACGTACCGGTCACGATTTACACGCATTCGCTGGATAACGCGATCGCCTTGGCCGTCAAAAGTGATGTGACACTGCGGGTCCTCGGCGGCAAGCTCAATCACCACGGCCGTTTCTTCTTCCAGCCCGAGAACCTGGCGCAGCTGAGCCGAATCGCCTTTGATGCGGCGTTCATCGGCGCTACGGCCATGAGCCGAAACGGGGTGTACTTCCCGTACGCCGACGACGCCGACGTGAAGGCGACGCTGGCGGAAGCCGCGCGGCAGGTAATCGTGGTGTCGGAAACTCAGAAGTTTCAGATCCAGGCGCCGTATCGTGGGTTTCCGCTGGCGGCGGTCGATGTGCTGATCACCGAACGCGCTTTGACGAAAAAGGAGCGCGCCTGGTTTGCGCCGACGACTCAGCTGATGGTGGCGACGCCTGAAGCGTCTGACTAGAAATTCGCGTTCAGTTTGTGTGATACTTTGCCCAGTGACGACAAAAGAAATGGTGGTGGCACTTTGCCCAGTCCGTTGGTGTCGGTGGTCGTGCCGATCTACAATTTGGCCCCGTACTTGATGCGCGGCGTGAACAGTTTAATGAACCAAACCTATCGCAACCTGCAACTGATTCTGGTCGACGATCACTCCACGGATGACTCAAAGACGGTGATCGAACAGGCAGCGGACCAGGATCCGCGCATTGAGCCGATTTATCTGCCGGCCAACCGCGGCGTGTCCGCGGCGCGCAACGCCGGGTTAGCACAGGCGCGCGGGCTTTACGTCGCCTTTATGGACGGCGACGACTGGATGGCGCCGCACCTCATCGCGCGGTTTGTGGCGGCGCTGGAGGCTGGCCCTTACGATATCTTGGTCAGCCCGTTTTACACGGATAACCCGACTCCAGGGGCTCTGCCGCACCGCACCGCACGGTCTAAAGTGCTGTCCCGCCGCCAGTTTCTCAGTGGCATGCTGGCGCCGGTCGGGTACTTGCGCGGGTATTTGTGGAACAAGTTTTACCGCCGCAGCGTGATCGAATCCGCACACCTGCAGTTTGATGAGCAGGTCGCCTTGATGGAAGATGAGCTGTTCAACACCCAGTACGCGCTGGCGGCCAGCCGCTTTTACTACCTGGGTGAGCCCGCCTACCACCATGTGGTCCGGCGGGATTCAACCACCCAATCGCTAGGTGTCATTGGCGCCTTGCCCAAGCAGCTGGCAGCACTGTGGCGGATCGCCGGGCTTATCCGGACCAGTTATCAAACCGGGACCGTACCGGAAGAGCCGGTGCGCTCGGAGCGTTAGGAGGACACTATGCAGTCAATGACTCATCGCGAAATCAAACACCAAGCCAAGGCGCGGCTCAAGCAGCCGGGGATGTATCGGTCACTGATGGCGGCCAATCTGCTGCCGTGGCTGATTGTGCTGGCCTTCACCGCCTGGGCCTTTTTAACGGTGTGGCAGATCATGCAATCTTATGGTTTCGCCAACATCGTCAAAAGCCCCGATAATTTCAGCGATTACCTCGCCGGCACGAACAATTTGTCTAACCAGACACTGCTGCAGTCGGTGGTGATGCTGTGGTTCACGCAGGGGATCGCGTTTACCGCCCTGGATGTGATGCGCGGCAAGGTGCAGCGGGTGTCGCCGCTGGCCGCGCTGCTGAAGACGTTTAACAGCCGCTACTTTTTCGGGCTGCTTTCGGTCCTGGCGCTGACCTGGGTGGCGAAGAGCATCGGGTTCTTCTTGCTGGTGATCCCTGGCATTATCGCCATTTACGGCCTGTCGATGAGTTACTACCGCTACTACGATGGCCGGCAGGAAGAGCAAGACGGCCGCCCGTACAGCAGCACGACGGCGGTGCTGGACTCCTGGCGGCTGATGCGGGGGCGCAAGCTCAACTACTTCGGCCTGCAGCTCAGCTTACTGGGTTGGCAGTTGCTCAAGCTGGTGACGCTGCATCTGTTCGATTTTCTGATCAACCCGTACCTTCAGCTGGTCGACGCTGGCTTTTACGCCAACGCGCGGCTCGAGTACGAAGTGCAGCGGCAGATGATGCCGTAACGCAAAAACTCCGAGGGCCGATGCCCTCGGAGTTTTTTTTGCCCACAAAAGAACCGGCCTCATCGCGGAGGCCGGCCCTGGTTAGAAGATTTTCATTTGGTTGAGTGGCCAGTAGCGCCAAACTACCACGGATTGCACCTTGTTCTTCTTGACGAAGCCAAACGAGCGGCTGTCCTTGGAGATCAGCCGGTTGTCACCCATGACGAAGTACGAATCCTTGGGTACGGTCTTGCTTTTCGTGGAAGGCCAGGTGGCAATGTTGAAGTTGATGGTGAACTTGATGCTGCTTGGGTCCATGCCCTCTTTAGTGGCGTAACTGGCGATTTCCTTTTTGGCGAAGGCGCGGTCCAGGTAAGGCTCTGCCGTCCTTTTACCGTTGAGGTACAAGACGTCGTTTTTGAAGCGGATCGTGTCGCCGGGCATGCCGATGACACGCTTGATATACAAGGCGCCGGGATCGTCAGGCGCGTCGATCACGACAATATCATCGCGCTTGACCTGCTTGTGCCGCAAGGAGTAAAGCCGGTCGCCGTTTTCCAGGGTGGTCTGCATCGACGGGCCGGACACGATGTCCTTGCTGACCACAAACTTGACCAGCAGCTGCACCGCGACGATGACGACGACCAGCATGACCACAAACTCAATGAGGGTTCGGCCCCACCCGCTATTTTTTTCCTTCACACTGACACCTTCCCAGACTAATTTCACTTAGCATACCACAGGAGAAAAACAAAATGAAAGGCCAAGCCGGAGTGGCGCGGGTACATATAGTAGAAAAATCAGCTGGGCGAGGGCCAACGCTTTGAAAAGCACCCCTGGTTGTGCTAGCATTAATCGAGTCGTTTTCAGAAAAAATTAAAGGAGGGCTCACGGTGAGTGTCTTAACAGTAACAGGCTTAAGCCAGCGGTTCCTAGACAAACAGTTATATCAAGATGCCAGTTTCCAGGTGAACGAAGCAGATCACCTGGGGGTCGTCGGGCAAAACGGGGTCGGCAAAAGTACGCTGATCAAGATCCTCACCGGCAGCCTTGAGCCCGACGCGGGCACCATTGTGTGGAAAAAGCACCTCAATGTCGGCTACTTGGACCAGTACGTGAACCTGAAGCCTGGCCAGACTATCATGGAATTTCTACGCACGGCGTTTGCCTCGCTGTACGCCAAGGAAGCCAAGATGAATGAGATCTACGCCGACTATGCAGCGGATCCGGATGACGAGCTGCTTGAAAAGGCCGGCACGCTTCAGCAGGAGCTGGAGGCCAACGAGCTTTACGACCTCGACACGAAGATCGAAACCGTCGCGACCGGGCTGGGTCTGGATGCGATCGGGCTCGACCATCCTGTCGATGCCCTTTCCGGCGGCCAGCGCTCCAAGATCATTTTGGCCAAGCTGCTGCTGGAAAAGCCGGACATGCTGCTGCTCGATGAGCCGACCAACTACCTGGACGTCAGCCATGTTGAGTGGTTGACCGGCTGGCTGCAGGAGTTCGAAGGGGCGTTCATTGTCATCTCGCATGACTTCGACTTCCTGGAACAGGTGACGAACGCCATCCTGGACATCGAGTTCGGCACGATCACCAAGTACACCGGGTCGCTGCACCAGGCCATGCGGCAAAAAGAGGCCGATCACGAGACCTACATGAAGGCCTACGAGAAGCAGCAGGCCGAGATCAAAAAGCAGGAGGCCTTCATCCGCAAGTTCAAGGCTGGCACGCGCTCGACCATGGCTAAAAGCCGCGAGAAGCAGCTGGCCCGCATGACCAAGCTGACACCGCCGGGCAACCGTGCTCAGGCTCACCTGGTTTTTCCTTACCAGGAGGTGCAAAGCCAGATTCTGGTCGATGTGAACGATCTGGTCGTCGGGTATGATCAGCCGCTGCTGGCGCCAATCAACTTCACGGTGGCCAAAGATGAGGTCATCGCGCTGGAAGGTTTCAACGGGATTGGCAAAACGACGCTGCTGCGGACCATTCTCGGTGAGCTAAAGGCGATCAGCGGTAGTGTCGAGTATGCGGATAACGTCAAGTTTGCTTACTTCGAGCAGGAACTGAACTGGAAGATCCCGAAGCAGACACCGCTGCAGTTTTTGCTGAACAAGTACCCGGCACTGTCCCAGCGGCCGCTGCGGCAGGTGATGGCGCGCACGGCACTGACCCGTGAGGAAATGGACAAGCCGTTGCAGATGCTGTCCGGGGGTGAGCAGAGTAAGGTCAAGCTTGCGGACCTCATGCTGCAGCCCAGCAACGTGTTGGTGATGGATGAACCGACCAATCACTTGGATGAGGATACGAAAAACGCGCTGGCGGCTGCCTTGCAGGCGTACCCCGGCGCGATCCTGATGGTTTCGCATGAAACCGGCTTTTACGATGACAGCTGGGTCGACACTACCATCAACATTGAGAACTTACGGGCAAAATAATTTGTCAGGCCGCCGTTGTGCGGCTTTTTTAGTGCTCGTGAGGAATGACGAGCAGTCGGAAGCGGTAGTCCAAGTTGACGGTGGTCATTTGATTGGCATTTGCAGTGCCAGTGATTTGGCCGGCGAGCTGGTTGGCTTGATTCACCGAAAACGGCCGGGCGAAGTTTGGCAGGAGCTCACCGACGCTGGCCTGATCAGTCAGGGTGTAGTGGAACTCGTGAGTGGAAAATGGGATTTGATTGGTCGTGAGGTAGTCAGTAATGGTACGCGTTCGTTGAGGGTCATACTGGGGCTGCACAGGGATGGCCATTTTTAAGCGGTGGGCCATTTGCGCCAGCAGTGAACTCGTCGCCTGGGTCTGAAGGTTTAGAATCAGCGCGCGACGCCCGAATGCCTGAAGCGTAGGCAAATTATCTGGCGTGAGTGTCGGCAGCTGGCTGACGAAGATCAGATCTGCGCGTGGCCGCTTCGGCAGTGTGTGCCAGTCGGCGACGGTCAACGTGTAGTTTGCCCGGTGATGGGCTTTGAGCCAGTGGTCCGCGAGCTTCAGCATGTTCGGCGCCCAGTCGATCAGCTCCACGGCGGGGCTGACCCCGCTCAGAGGCAAGGCGTAACGCCCGGTGCCGGCCGCGATGTCTGCCACTGTCAGCTCAGCCAGGGGGAAAAGGGTTTGCAGGTAACTGGTTACGTCAGTTTCGATAGGCAGCCGGGATTCACGTTGGACCTGGGCGTATGTGGCCGCGAAGTCGTTCCATTCCTGTTGGCTGGTCATGGGGATTCTTCCTTTCTTAACCTCTTTGTTCATCTTACCAAAGTTTCAGGGGCGGGCACTGGCAAAAGAAATTTTCAAATTGCGTTGACAGACGATGGGACGGTTGGTATGATATTAAAGTTGTCGCTGGCGTGATAAGCGCTGCGGCAAGCCGCTTAAAACTTTTTGTTGACAGTGGCTGCTCACCGAGGTATACTGAATTAGTTGCCTCAAGGGCAAGGTAGTCCTTTGAAAACTGAACAAAGTTTCGTAAATGTGATAGGGCTTTTC
>NZ_AYZJ01000048.1:0-12787 GCF_001436615.1 Lacticaseibacillus camelliae DSM 22697 = JCM 13995 | reverse complement strand
AGACCACTATCAAGGATTCGTTATCATCGTTGCACTTGACTTGAAAATTGAGGAACGCATAAAAGATTGATTAATTTAAGCTAGTACACAGGCCGTTCCTCAACAGGGACGGCTATTTTCGTGAATTAGAAAAGTGACTCGGCCCAAGTGAAACACGATGCATAAAGATTGGGCACAATATACAACGCAGATACGCAAATTTACATAGTCTCTTGGGCAATGTGCCTTAATATCGAGACGATGGCGGATGATGATTTTATTGCATGTATCAATAAGACTACGCGAATGAGTTTGGCCATCATCTAGGAGGAGACACTATGTTGAAAGAATCGAGTAAGCAAAGTAAACAAGCAAAGGGCAAGTTTGTGTTAACTGCCGCTGTAGTAGCGGCAATGGCTGCTACCGGGGTGGGCGCCAATGCCGTTCACGCGGCGACGTCTGCACCGAGTGCTGCTGGTACGCAGGCTCCTAGTCTCCTAGTCAGACAACTCACTCGACGGTGGCAACGGCCAAGAGTCAAACTCCAGTCGAAAAAGCACAATCAGCTGTCACGGCAGCACAAAGCAATGTCAATACGGCCACGGCTGCACAGAAAACGGCTCAGACCACATACAACACGGCAAAAAGTGGGCAAGATGCTGCTCAGAAGTCAGTTGATACGGCCCAGAAGCAGGTTGATACCGCGAAGACGTCTGTGACGACTGCCAAATCTGATGTGAACAAAGCTCAAACGGCGGTTGATGCAGCGCAAAAGAGTGCTGCGAAGGCGACCCCAGCTGGGATCCAAGACGCTCAAGCCGCTGTTAAGACGGCCCAGGATATTGAAACCAAGGCACAGAGCAATGTGGATACCGCCAAGGCTCAGACGGCAACGGATACAACCGCTGAAACGCAGGCACAAAACACCGTTGACCAGGCACAGTCCGCTGTTACTTCAGCTCAGAAAACTGCTGATGCCGCTAACAAGGTCGTTAACCAGGCCAAGGCAGCAATGGATACAAGGACGTCTGGGAGCAACGTTCAGGCTGCTCAGACTAAGGACGAGACCGCAGCCAAGAACGTGACTGACGCGCAAAAGAATCTGACCGAAGCTCAGGCTAAACAAAAAGCCGCAGATGCCGAGGCGACCAATGATGACGCTATTCAGGCCGCCACTACCGCTAACGTTCAGGCTCAGTCAAACTTGACTGTCGCTAAGGCCAACACTGCTGCCAAGCAGACCGCAGCTGATCAAGCCGTTGCTGCGCTCACTGCAGCTCAGAACGCCTTGCAGTCAAGCACTACGACTACCGCCAACGTCGTGACTGCCAAAGTCTCTACAGCCCTTAAATCCGCTGTACAGAACTACTTGACCGTTTACAAGAAAACACCCAGCGATAAGAATGCACTGGGCGCTGCCATGCAGAAAATCAGTGATGCCCTACAAGATAGCAGTTCCGTTAAGCTGAGCTACATCGGTAAGGCTGCTGATGATAGCACAACCTTTGATACGATCAATGGGACTAATAATGCTTTGGAAAGCATGAACGCGAGTCAACTGCTTGAAATTCAGCAAACCATTGCTGGTGGGATCAATGCGTTGCGCGATGCACTTGGCATTTCTGGCACGGTCGGGCATGTTGAACTGAACCAAGACGCCATCGACATTGCAAAAATGTATGCCACACTCGAATCTGGGGCCGACATTACACAACCAGCAACTGATCTTTCCAATCGTACCGGTATCGCTTACAGCACGGTCACTGCCACCCCTAACGCACATTCTGACGATGAGGACACGGCAATTGCACAGTTGGTTGAGGGCCAGTCGACTCGCAGTATGAAGAATATCAAGCAGCTGGTTTTGGATGACATGATCATGCAAAAGTTGTTCACACTTTATTTGGATCAATATGCAAACCCGACCAGCGCCGCCTCTAATGACACTGCCATGACTGCTGCTAAGCAAATACTTGGCCTCACCCAATCGCAGCTTCAGGCCGATACAAACGGCGCACCGAGTTACTTCGGGGTCTGGGACAGCGAATTCGGACCAATGGCCAGTCGTCATGACGGCAATCACATCATGATGTATCGGATGGCCTTCGTCCCAAACGTTGCCAGCGTCTTCGCCGATAAAGCCAAGTTTGACGCAACCCCGATCGCGACCCCTGGGGTGGCCAGCACTTCTACTACTGTCTCTGATACGACTACCCTACAGGCTGCTTTGACCACTGCTCAGGCAACTAACGCAGCCGCGCAAACTGCGTTGACAGCTGCTAAAGCGGCGAAAAGTGCTGCTCAAAGCAAGGCTGACGCCGCGGCTAAGACGCTGGCTGATGCCAAGTCTGCAAGCAGTTCTGCTGCAACTAAGGCCGCTGCTGACAAGGCTGTTCAGACTGCCCGGGACAATCTGACCAAGGCGCAGACCGCTAAAACCACTGCTGATGCAGCTCTGCAAGCAGCCAAAGACGCCTATGCTGCCAGTCAGCAGGACACCGCCACCAAGCAAGCAGCGCTGGATAAGGCGAATGCCGATGCGAAGACAGCTAGCGACGCCCTCACCGCGGCTCAAAGCAAGTTGGCTGAAGCCAAGACGGCTCTGACCGCTGCCCAAAAGAAGGTCGCAGCCGACAAGACTGCCGAAACAACGGCCAACGACGCTTTGGCCAAGGCCCAAGCAGCCGTTAAGACTGCTCAGGACAAGGTCACTGCGCTGACTAATGCGCCAAAGACTTTGGTCACGGCTCAGGCTAATCTGACTGCTGCGCAGAAGGCACTGACTAAGGCGCAGAGTGACTATGCTACCGCTGAAAAGACTGTGGCTGAGCTGACGCCAGCACTGAATGTAGCTAAGAGTACAACTGCCCAAGCCCAGGCACAGTTGGCCGCGGCAAACGCCAATTTGGCGGCAGCGAAGCACCGTCTGACAGCTGCTCAACGTGCGCTGAGGCGGGCGGAAAATGCTGAGACCATTGCCGCCAATGTGGCCCGTCAGCAGCACCGGATCGATTCAGAGGCTCAGGCACAACAGGGCGGTTATCACATCAGCGACAACGCGGTGGTCGATCACAATCAGCAACCGGTTGCTGGCTGGAAAGTCGTGAATGGTCAAATGGTCGACAAGTTCGGCAATATAGTTTCATTTAATCGTGCGACTAAACAGGCGCAGAACCAGGGCAGGCACAGTTTACCAACCACTGGTGACCAAACCAACACTGGCCTCAATGCTGCTGGGTTAGCCATTGCCGCCTTCATGGCAATTCTCGGTCTGGCAGACTGGAAACGGCGGGTACGCGACTAATGAACTGGAAAAAGATTCTTAAAATCATTGGCTGGATTGCACTCGGTGTGGTGGCACTGATCTTGGCCTACCACCTAATTCTTCTCTTGATTAGCCTGGTGGTCACGGTCGTCACTTGGATCATTGCGGCAGTTAAGTTTGTCCTGATTGGCTTCGTTGCGCTCCTTATCTGGCGACTAATGCCCAGTAACCAAGGCAGTTCTTCGGGCAGACACCACAGCGGCTTCATGAGCGACGCGCGTGATAACATTCCCAGCGCCAAGAACCAGGTGCCGCACGCCGAAGATCAGGTGGGCAGCGCGATGGATAATGTTTCGCACATCTTTCGGTCCGACCGTGACCGACGCCGTGGTCGTTGATGGCTTTTAGGGAGCATTGCAGCTGTTGCCTCATGACTGGTTGAGACGCAGCTGTGATGCTCTTTTTTGTACGAATTGGGAAACGGGCCTTGTCTGGCACAATTGGGCTGATTGCCAGTACGGTGGGGGGTATCTCGGTTCGGATGAACAGGGGCAGAGCCTTGGCTCGCTGCCAGTGTTTCACGTGAAACGGTCGTACGTCTGCGTCATAATTGAGGACTAAAAGAGCACCAGCGACGAATTTCTCATCGCTGGTGCCGGTTGACGTTGTTGGCAAAAGTAGAGACTGCCTTTGGGGGAAGGCAGCCTCCGTATGAGGAGCATGAGGAGAACGGGAGAACTACTGTCGGGATGATTCCTCCCGACGAATACATTGTACGCCGACGAACCCAGAGGGTGGGTCGTGGAACACTTGCGCAGGACAATAGATTTTTCCCGTTTTAGTGGAACCGCATGCCACCATCGACCTGCAGAGACTGACCCGTAATGTAACCGGCCGCGGGGCTGGCGAACCAGGCCACTACTTCGGCGACGTCGGCAGGGGTGGCTTCGCGCCCGATGGCGATTTCTTTCAGGCAGTCCGCTTGTTGTTGCTGGATCGTCTTGTTTTTGATTGCGGCTGTTTTCTTGTCGATGGCATCGCGCATTTTGGTGCGCACGATGCCGGGGTTATAGGCATTGACGGTAATTTTGTCCTTGGCAAATTCCTTGGCGGCGGACTGGGTCAAGCCGCGAATGCCGAACTTTGAGGCGGAGTAGGCGCTTTGCAGGGCAGAGGCCTCGTAACCGGCCAGGGAGGCCGCGTTGACGATCCGGCCGCCATGGCCTTGCCGCTTGAACTGCGCGCCGGCGGCCTGAATGCCCCAGTAGGTGCCCAGCAGGTTGACGTCGATCAGGCGCCGGACGTCGGCTTCCTTGGAGTCGACGAAAGTTTCGATAAAGGCCACGCCGGCGTTGTTGACGTACACGGCGAGCTCACCGAGATCCTTAACGGCATTGTTGACCAGGTCAAAGACTTCATCGCGGTCAGCCACATCGAGCTGGTAGGCCTTTGCCGATGCGCCCGCGGCGGTCAGGTCAGCGGCCACCTTTGTTGCCGTTGTCGCGTTGATGTCTGCGACCGCGATCGCGTAGCCGTCTTTGGCCAGGCGGTGCGCAATGCCTTCACCAATGCCTTGCCCTGCTCCAGTTACAATTGCTAATTTTGTCATGTTGCTCCTCCTTCAAAATAAAAAACGCGGTCTCGTCTGGTCTTTTGACCAAGGACGAAACCGCGTTCGCGCTGCCACCTTTGTTTAGACCGCGCTCACACGCGATCCCTCATGACGTACCCGATGATACGCCTTCCCTGTAACGGGCGAACCCGCTGCCGCTTCGCACAAACTTGGCGGCAGAGCTTCTGCAGGACCATATTCCCCCGGGTGTGGCCGCCATCTTGCACCGAACCGATGGCTCTCTTGAGGCGCTGCACAGGGTACTCATCTTGCTGCTGATTGACTCACTAAATTGACGTCATTATTGACCGTGGCAGGAGTCTTGTCAAGCCAAGAATGAGCGCATTATTGTTTTTATCTCATTTTCGAACCATCGATGAATACGCTATGCAGACTGTATATGGGTAATTTTTGTTATTTTAACGCCTAAAATTGTGAGATGGTTTAAATTCGGTGAGAATTTAATTAACGGAGGCGTTGACACCCCCAATCAGAGTTGCTAGACTAGGCCCTAAATTAAACAAGGCGAAACGTTTTTGAGTGAGTAGCGTTGCTGGGGCTGCACAGAGAACCTGCGGATGGTGGAAGCAGGCCAGTTTCCTGGCGTGAAGATGGCTCAAAGGAGATTGGCACACTGAACCGTGATTGGCGAGGCTGTGATGGTTGGCACCCATTACCATGCACACAGATGATTGTCTGTTGTCGAGGATCGCTGAGGCGGTCAATTTAGAATGGTACCGTGGGTAAGCTCACTTCTAACATTAGTTAGGGGTGGGCTTTTTCTTTTCCCACCGTCCTGCCCAATCAAAAAAACGTCTGGTCGAGAGTCGCTCAAGACCAGGCTGGTTAGCACCCATTAGCGTGCAAAAGGGCTAGTTAATAGCTGAATTTAGAATGGTATCGCGACAATGCTCGCTTCTAACACGGTTAGAAGCGGGCTTTTTTGGTGGGAGGAATGGTCATGGTTGATTCTCGAGAGTACCGGCGCTCTGGGCAGACCTAGCGCACTGAAGTCCAGGCAATTAAAACACAATGAGGAATGATGGAGGCATGAAAAGATGAAATTACGGTATAAATTGATTATGGCTGTCGCGGCAGTGGCGTTCTTGGTGGCAGGGTGCGGCAAGCAGGCCAAGGCCAGTGAGACGCAGACGAAAACGGTCAAGGTCGGGATTGTTGGCGCGGATCAACAGATTTGGCAGGCCGTGGCGAAGAAGGTCAAAAAAGAAGGGATCATCATCAAACCTGTCCAGTTTCAAGACGACCGGGCCGACGTCGCGCTGAACGATGGCGACATTGGCCTTAACGCATTCCAGCATTATTACTTCCTGAGCATTTGGAACAAGTCGCATCACGCAGACCTGCAGCCGATTGGGAACACGCTGATTGCCCCGCAGCTGGTTTATTCCAAGAAGGTCAAGTCGCTGCAAGACCTCAAACCAGGGGCGACAATTTCAATCCCTAATGATGCCACGAACGAAGGGCGGGCGCTGAAGGTCCTGGTCTCAGCGCACCTGATCACGCTGGACAACAAGAAGCTGCCAACGATTCACGACATCAAGTCAAACAAGCTTCACCTGAAAATTAAGGAGCTGGAAACGGCGCAGCTGCCGAAGACGCTTGACGATGTTTCCGCCTCGGTCATTAGCTCCGGGGTTGCCGTTGATGCCGGCCTGAATCCCAAGGACGCCATCTATCGCGAGAAAGTCACCAAAGCCTACAAGCCGTGGGTCAATATCATTGTGGCCCAGAAGAAGGACAAGAATAATCCAACTTACAAGAAGATCGTGAAGGCTTACCAAAGCCCTGAGATCAAGAAAGTGATCAAAAAAGTGTACAAGGGCGCCGTACTACCGGCGTGGGACTACAAGTTTTAAGCTAACGAAAGCGTGATAATGATGGCAATTGATTGGCAAAAAGCAGCAGAGGCATATCAAACGGAGATCTTGGCAGATTTGAAAACGCTGCTGAAGATCAACTCGGAACGCGATGTGGCGCATGCCAGCGATGACTCACCCACCGGCCCAGGACCCAGCAAGGCGCTTGAGGCATTTTTAGCCATTGCAACGCGGGATGGCTTTGACACGCTTGATCTGGATCACGTGGTCGGGCGCATTGCGTTGGGCAGTGGGGATGAGATTTTTGGCTTGTTTGGGCATGTGGATGTGGTCCCCGCCGGCACCGGCTGGGTGACTGATCCGTACACGCCGACCCTGCGCGACGGGAAGTTATACGCCCGCGGCGTGGCCGATGACAAGGGACCGAGCATCGCCGCCTATTACGCGCTCAAGTTGCTGCGCGACGCCGGGGTCCCGTTGCACAAGCGGATCCATTTCATTATCGATACCGACGAGGAAACCAACTGGACCGGCTTGCACCGGTACTTCAAGGACCAGCCGATCCCAGATCTTGGTTTTTCGCCAGATGGGCAGTTTCCGGTGCTGAATGCCGAGAAAGGAATCTCCAGCATTATCGTGACCTTCAAGTCGGTTCCTGACCGCCCGGCAACGCTGCGATTAGAGCACTTTCAGGCCGGCTCGGCCATGAATGTGGTGCCGCAGTATGCCGAAGCGGTGATCAGCGGGGCGCTGCCCCAAGATCTTCAAGCCCAACTCACCGCATATTGCACGGCCCACCATGTGACGGCGACGCTGACAGGCGCAAAGGAGAAGGTCACGATTCGGTTAACGGGCAAGGCCGCGCATGTCAAAGAGCCTGCCGACGGTCTGAACGCAGGGACCTATCTGGCGGCATTTCTCGCCCCGTTCGCCTTTGATGCCCAAGGGGCCCAGTACCTGCAGACAATCGCGCGGTATTTTCACCAGGATACGCGGGGTCATCACCTCAAAATCGCGTATCGCGATGACGTGATGGGCGAGCTGACGCAAAGCCCGGACCTCTTTAGTTATGAGCCAGGCGGGGCCCAGACGGTGCTGACCAATCTTCGGTATCCTAAAGGCGTCACGATTGAAGCGCTGCGCAAGCAGATTGTCACGACGCTTGGGCCTGAACGGGTCAGCGCAAGGATTCGGGATAATAAGGATCCTCACTACGTTGGGCTGGACGATCCGTTAGTCAAGACACTACTGGATGTTTACACCGCGCACACCGGCAAGCCCGGGTACGGGCTGACTTACGGCGGCGGCACCTTGGCGCGCAGTATTCCACGCGGCGTGGCGTATGGGCCGAAGATGCCGGAGGACGAAGAGGTCGTTCACCAGGCCAATGAATATATGAGGGTCAGCGACCTTATTCAAGCCACTGCGATTTACGCAGACGCACTCTATCGCCTCACTAAATAAACACAAGTGTAATTTTATTATCTATTTTCCGCCTCTAACCTGATTTTATACGCGTTAAGGATCATTACGGGTGCTGATGGGCTGAAATTGGCTGGGCGTGTGCTCACGGCAGAAGCAAGTCGAAGCAAAGGATGAAACGGTAATTGGTATAGGGCAGTCAGTAAACGTTTACAATAACGACAAAGGGCGCTACACTGAAGTCGATAATTGGAGAAGGAGAGCGCTTAACATGACGGGGCCTAGTGAATTGCCAGCCGCGGCGGCGGCGTGGCTGCAGTACTGCCGAGCACATAATATCGGTTTGTTTGATGCGCTGACGCAGGGTCACGCGATGCCAAAAGTGGCCCTTGATGAGGATACCGCGGCGGACGTTGCGCTTTACTTCTTCGACGCGGCGCACGACGAGGATTTCGCCCGCGCGTGGTTAGCAAGCGTTGATCAGGCGGGTCAGCCACTTGGCGAGTAATTGAACAAGCAATTTTGGGTCGGTTTTGTCCGGCCCTTTTTCATGCCGTAAAAGGATATGGCTGGGTTCAAAACAGGTCAGTTCCGGTCAAATAAAATATGTTAACCTGCGGGTATTGAGTGTACTTGTGGCGCGCTTCACGAGTTGCGCCACGGAAAGCGGAGGTTCGATATGGAACGGCAATGGACGGAACCTGAACAGATGCTGCTGCGGATGGCGGCGAAATACACAGACGCGGAGCTGGCGCCTTACGACCTGGAAATGGCGCACACGAACCGCTACCCGGACGGCTTGGTCGACAAGCTGATCCAAACCGGCTTTTTGACGGTGATGCTGCCGACTGAATACGGTGGGGCGGGCTTTGGCCCCGAGGTGACGGCAGCGATGATCGAGCGGATCGCCAAGGGCAGCGCCAGCGTGGCCGCGACTTTGGAAGGTCATTACAAGAGCGTGGCTGCCGTCCTGAAGTACGGCAATGACGCGCTGAAAAAAACGCTGCTGCCGCAAGCGACACACCGGATTTTTGCGTTTGGCATGACCGAGTCGACCGGAGGTTCTAACCCCATGGGGATCCAGGCCACGGCCAAGCGCGTGGCCGGCGGCTGGCTGCTTAACGGCAATAAGGTGATGATCACCAACGGGACACTGGCGGAGGTTTACTGTGTGCTGGTCAAAACCGGTGACCAGGAGCTGTCGGTGTTTGTCGTGGATAAGGACATGCCGGGGTTTGCGTTTGGCAAGCGGGAGAATTTCATCGGCCTGCGGGGCACGCCGATCGGCGAAATTTTTCTCACCGACGTGCGCGTGGCTGACGACCACCTGCTCGGCCAGGTCGGGCAAGGCGGTGTGATCGGCGACCATGCGCACGACGACGCCCGGATCCTGATGGGGGCGGTGCTGTCCGGCATTATGCAGCACGCGCTGAGCCTCGCCGCCAAGTACGCGAACGAACGCACCGCGCTGGGCACGCCGATCGGCCAAATGCAGGCGATTCAGCGCAAGCTTGCCGACATCAAGATCAACCAGGAAACCACGCAGCTGTTGTGGGAGCGGGCGGCCTTTGCCAAGGCGCAGGGGCAGCCGTATTCGGAGCTGGCTGCGATGGCGAAGGCCCACGGCTCGCGCGCGGCGGTGGCTGCCGGCGACGACGCGCTGCAGGTGTACGCCGGTTATGGCTACTCCAACGACTACCCGCTGGCCCATCTGATGCTTGACGCGCGGGCGCTGGAAATTGCCGAGGGCACAGTCGAGAAAATGCGCACGGCCATTGCCCAGGCTGAGCTGAAAAAGGAGGAAGTCTAGATGAAAATCGTCGTCTGCATTAAGCAAGTGCCCGGCTCTAACCGAGTGTCATTTGACCCCATCACGCACAACCTCGTGCGTGAAGGCATGGACGGGCGGATGAATCCCTTCGACGAAAATGCCATCGAGGCGGCCGTCCGCCTGCGCGAACAGGTTGGCGGCGAGGTCATCCTCCTGTCGATGGGCCCAGACGCCGCTAAGGAAACTCTGCACGACGGCATGGCGATGGGGGCGGATTCCGCGTACCTGTTGTCATCTCGCGCCTTTGCCGGCTCAGATACGCTGGCGACGGGCTATGTCTTGGCACAGGCCATTCGCAAAATTGGCGGCGTCGACCTGACGCTGTTCGGCCGCCAAGCTGTGGACGCGGATACCGGCCAGGTCGGGCCCATTGTGGCGACCGAGCTGGACCAACCACAGGCCACGTTTGCCGAGAAAATTCAGCCGCTGGATGCCCAGCATTTGGTGGTGGACCGGGACCTGGGCGCTGAGACCCAAAGCGTGCAGTTGACGCTGCCGGCGGTGATCACCGTGCGGGCCGAGGCCAATCAGCCGCGCTACGAAAGCCCGGTGGCGATTCAGCAGAGTCTGACTAAGCCGCTGACAACCTGGACCGATCAGGACCTGACACTGGACGTCAAGCGCATCGGTCAGGCAGGCTCGCCGACCATCGTGCGCAAGGTTTACGCACCCCAGCCGACCACGCGTGCGGCCAAGCCGCTGCCGCAGGACCCGCAAGCCGCGGCCAGGGAGCTGCTGAACATTTTGCAAGCACAGGGCTTGCTGTAAGGAGGCCGGAACATGATCACGAAAGATGCGTTATGGATTATCGCTGAATTTGAAGGCGCTAGGATCGCGCCGGTCACCCTGCAGCTGCTGACTAAGGCCCGCGCCATTGCCAACGGGCGCGCGGTGGCCGCTGTTGTGCTTGAAACGCCGGCGCAACACGGTGAGGCCACGCTGGCTCAATACGGCGCGGACGAAATCATTGTGGTGCAAGATGACGGGTTTGCTCACGCCTCTGACCGCACGCAGGCCAAACAGCTGACCGCGTTGATCCAGGCCCACACGCCCAACACGGTGCTGTTCGGCGCCACGCCGGCAGGCCGGTCGCTGGCGCCGCGCGTTCAGGACCAGCTCGAAACTGGCCTGACTGCCGACTGCCTTGACTTGTACTACGAGCAAGACCTGTTGGTGGCGGTCAAGCCGTCGTATGGCGATAATGTGATGTGTGAGATCGTCTGCCCGGAGCGCCGGCCGCAGATGGCGTCGGTGCGGCCGAATACCTTTTCCGCGAAAAAAGCGACTGGTGGTCCGGCCCGCATTGAGCGCGTGCCTGCCACTGTTGCGCCTGATGCCGCCTGCACGGTCCAGAACACCGCGGTGAAAATTGCCGCGACCACCAGCCTGAGTGGCGCACGCAAGATCATTGCCCTCGGCCGCGGCGCCAATAAGGACGCCGTGATTGCTGGGACCCGGCAGCTGGCGGAAAAGCTCGGCGCCAGCATCGGGGTCAGTCGGCCGCTGACCGACCGGCCCGATTTCACCGCCGAGCAGCAAATCGGCCAAAGTGGCGTCACGGTTTCACCGGATCTGATCATTAACTTGGGAATTTCAGGGGCCGTCCAGTACCAGGTGGGGATGAGTGCAAGCAAGCTGGTGATCTCTGCCAACCGCGACCCCAAGGCGCCAATCATGGCGCAGTCCGATTACGTCTGGACCGGGGATGCCGCCGCGCTGGTGGCGGCGCTGCAGGAATTGCTTTAATCGCGGCGCTCGGCAAGTGCTTGCGCTGTCAGGCCGCAGCGTCTACCTTTTTCGGCTGCAGGATAGATCTCGATGTCTAACCGGATAGGCGTGGTCGGCTTTTTGGTGATAAAATGTAAGTGAAATCAGGAGGAGGTCGCATCATGAACGAAAAATTCTTAGCGGTACTGAAGCACGAAGGCCCAGTGACGATTGTCTCGCCGTACGCGCAGCCGGCCGCGGTCGTGAACACCTGGATGTCTTATGTCTCAGTGGTTGGCAATGAGCTGCACATTCCGGCTGCAGGTATGCACAGCGTCGAGGAAGCGGCCAAAACTGACGACCGCGTGACCGTGACCTTCGGCAGCAAGGAGGTCGAAGGCACGGTGGGCCCCGGCGCGGGGTTTCACGTGCACGGCCGCGCGCGGTTCGAGTCCAGCGGCCCTGCCTTTGACGAGAAAAAGAAGCAGTTCCCGTGGCTGACGCGGCTGCTTGTGGTCACCATTGATGATATTCAGCAGAAGATTTAGGGACGAAGAGTTAGGGAGGACGCCACATGGCAAAAATTACGGTAAGCGAGGCGTTTGTCGCGTTGATGACCAAAAAAGGACTCGCGAACAAGGACATCGCGCTGATCACCGATGACGGCGGCGGTAAGTACTCGCTGCAAGGCGGCGCCTGCAGCATCGGCACCAAGTTCACGCTGATTGTGCTCGATGCGCCCGATCCGGATTACGCGGTGCGGTTGGAAAATACCGCGGGGCTTCACCTGTGGACCTCGGACTACGACATGATTTTCTTCAACCCGGGCCTTTCGATCGATTACCACGACGGCAGCATCTCCATTAAGGACAACGCCCACGCGCTGGATAACCAGATGCGGATCGCCCAAGGCAGTGAGGTCTTGGCGGCGTTTAAGCAAGGTACCACTGTGGCAGGGCAGACCTGCTAGCACATCAAGGCTGAGACACAAAGCGGTTTTAGCCCAAAACGCAGGGGCGTTTGCGTGTCTGGGCGTTGCTTTGTGAAACGCGACTAGGGTAATGATGTCTCAGCCTTTTTCCTACGATTAGTCAAGGGCTTGGAACTAGGTTTTAGGTCTTGAATTTGTGATC
>NZ_AYZJ01000047.1:0-215 GCF_001436615.1 Lacticaseibacillus camelliae DSM 22697 = JCM 13995 | reverse complement strand
CACCGCACTTATTTAATTGAAAGCTTTGCGCTCTCAAAACTGGCTATCATTGTTTTTCAATGCTTCAAACGCGTATCTGTTATCGCTAGTTGCGCTCCGCTTGAGCAACGGATGACTTGTCTGGCTACGTTTGTGCCTTCACCGGCTGCGCCGGCAAAGCCCCAAACTAGGCTAGCCATCATCCTAAGGTCGCTCAAGCTACGCAGCCTTTTGGT
>NZ_AYZJ01000046.1:0-12513 GCF_001436615.1 Lacticaseibacillus camelliae DSM 22697 = JCM 13995 | reverse complement strand
CTAGACCACTATCAAGGATTCGTTATCATCGTTGCACTTGACTTGAAAATTGAGGTTAAGTTCTTTGGCTCAACTGTCCGAGTTTTGTTGATTGTCCTAGCTCGAACTTGGTATTTCTTAACAATATTATTGATTGCTTGCTTCGAGTATCCCTTAGGCTGGTCCATTATTTTGACGTCTAGCTGACTTAAGAATGCCATTATTGGCCCATTTTCCTGGGCATATAGGAGCATATTGGCGCTGCCGTTATTATAGATACCAAACACTTCCAGAACATTTCGAGAGAAAGAATAGCTTCCACCCATCTTTCCTAATCCCAGAAGAAAAACAAGGCTGACAAGAACCTTTGTGATCCGGCTCGGCCAAGATTGAATCACCTTACTTGCACGACGCTCAACCAAAACAATCGCGACCACCACAAGAACTAGTCCGATCAAAACACCCCAAACAACAAGTGGATTAACCAAACTAAGAATTTCCTTAAACGACCCTAACTCGGCCATATCAGACGGAACAACCGGTGTGGCACGACTAATGATTTTAAGTCGGTTGGCAATCGCATACACGAGGCAAAATGCATTAATCGTAATCACGGAAAGCCAGTAACGGTTCGTGAACGCCTCGAGAATCCAGTATGCAGCACCCATAATCAGGACCGTACCAAGAATCTTGAAAGGATAACTTAAGACAACGGTTGAAAAAATACTGTCTGTCTTGTGAGTCATCAACTCAGTCATCTGCAATGAGGTACTCATTAGCAGCGTTGCAATTGCCTGGGTGACGTAAAACGTTCCGAAAGCCACAATAGGGCGATAATACTCAGACCATATCCGTGAGAATATATCTCCAGCATGATTGCGTAGTAGCCCTAAGGCATCCCAAAAATCGGTATGCCAATATCTGTCGAACCTCTTCCAAAGCTGAAAATGACGAATCAGACTCACGACAACAACTGTCACTATGACAAGAAAGACCGCCACAATTAAAGACGCCACAGGAGCTGCAACCACCCGAAGGCCCCCAGGCAAGAATCGTTTCACACGATTCAAGGTTCCACCAAGATAGTTAGAAAAAGGACTATAAGAAGCTGTAAAAAGTGCAACTAACACAGCGCCTTGGCTAAATGATAGTAACTTTGACTTCTCACCATGTTGCGGACGGAGCCCTGGTAACTTTTCGAGGACTTGAAGCAACCAAATAGCCGGACCGACCGTGAGCGGCGAGAACATTGTAACGAAGCGAATGGAGTTCACCATTGCCATCTGGCGACTCGATAATGCCCAACCCATGAACAACAAGGAGAAAACAGCTATGGCCAGCAACCACAGAGATTTATTCGAAAGCCACTCCGGCCGTCTGGTATGAATTAGAGCAATGCACCCGGCGATGAAAATACCAGTAAACGTGGCACCATTACCAAAATGTAAAATATCCAAGTTAAAGATGATATCGAGTGTTAATAAAATCCAAACTAAAAGACTAAAGCGTTGGTCTGAAGCTCGTTTCTCAATATAGGGCTCTAGAAGAATAAACACAATTAACCCAGAAACCATCGGAAAAGCGTTTCGACTGATCAGAAAAACCGTATTATACAGAGAAGCATGCCACATCTGACTATTTAAAACCAATAGCCCGGTTAGCAGAACAATACCAATCCAAACAGTGGTCAGCCAGACTTTCATTGCAGCTGCTACTGTTTGTCGACGTCGTACAACTAACCCCATGGCCCAAATCAGGGCTGTCATCGCCAATATCCGGAGTCCGTACGCAGAGAGGACACCTAATGCCCACTTAATGTCCATACCCTTTGTAGAGATAGTGTAAAGCCAAACGCCGTTGTCCCCAAAGGCTATCTGTGAAAAAATTACAGCGGTCGCAAAAACGATTCCGAGTACTGTAATGGCCAACCTCATTTTTAAAGGCCTATCACTTTTCGATGAATTGCTACTCATAAACGTCACCTGATAATTAAACAAATTTTGCAAACTAAAAGTAATTATAACAGAGTCTCCAAATATTTAAGAATTAACTCCGACAAAAGCAGGACTGTAAATCACATAACACTTTATCCAGTGTTATGTCAGAGTCGGTGAAAGCTAATCGTTCTTCGCTGCTCAAAATTTTTCCTCAATCAGAGGCTAAGATGGGCTGCTAGATGCAGACTAAAACTTTACCGACTTGACCATGATTTTGCTGGCAAAATAGTCAACCAATCAAAACCATAAGCCTCAAAATAAGGTACGTAGTTCATTTGTACTGCAAATGAACTACCGTAATAAGTAAGGCTCAGCTAATCCACTTTCCGCACCGGAGTATGCTTAATAACAATCAAGACCCCCCTTCACTTCAGTTTCGGCTCAGCGTCGCCCAGAACTTCTTCAAATCAGATACCGTAGGGAAAAGGCAACGGTTGAACCAACTAACTGGTGGCGTCAAGCAAATCGCGATTGCTAAAATTGTGATAATCATTATGACGCAGAATGAGCTTGGAATTACTTGCTTCAACAGCCCGTCAACGTTCAGCAGATCCTCTAACAAACGCACAATGACGATGTGAAAAGCATATATTTGCATTGTTTTTGCTCCAAGCAAGGTATAAAAGGTATGCCCGTACGGAACAAGCGAAAAGAACGCCAACATCATCACAGTAACAACAAGATAATAACCCAGTCGAATCAAGCCACCCCAGACAGGTACGACAGAGGTCCCATATTTAAAAGACATCCGGTTTGTCAGGAACAGCCATAAAGAACCAAGATGAGGTAGAAGAACCCAAATGGCCGCAAAAGCCAGCGTAAGAATAACTAACCCAACCAGTAACAGCCGCTTGTTCTTAAACTTTTCAGCAAGATCACGGGGATTAGTCAACACCCCAGCATAAAAAAAGGGAAAGAACGCAATGGTTCTAGATAAGGCCATAAAATCGCCAATTTGTGCGATATAGCCTGCAATACAAGCAATCACTATTGAACCGAGTAGGACGTTTCTCCCACTAAATCGCTGAAGAAAAATAGATACTATCTGAGCCAAAAAGAGCGTTAGAAGATACCAAGGAACTCCACTTTCCATTAATAAAGAAAATGATTTCCAGGCCTGCGCCAGGGCTGAGAACTGAGTGACAATCAGAAGAACTTTGAGCATCAGATAATATTCAAAATAAAGAAATATTCTCGAATAACGGTGTTCTTTGATGTTTCGCTTAGAAAAAAGACCGCTAACAAAGATAAAAGCAGGCATATGAAAGACGTAAATAAAAAAGCCGACCGCCCCGATAAAGCCGCCACTACTTCCAAATCGATCTATGACATGTCCCAGCACAACAAAACAAATTAAAATGAACTTCACATTATCCCATTTAGCAACTCGTTGACTCATTTCGCACCCTTGAATAATTGACTCGTTAATCTACTACAATAACGATCTAAGCTCTTGAAGAAAAAATCATTACAATCATTTGCTGATATCATGGCTGATTTTTGAATCCATCTCTCGTTCCTTTTTATAATAGATATGAAATTTTTGCTTCAGGAAAAATCTTACCAACATAGAACCCAATGATTCCAAGAGATAGCAATTGAACCCCACCTAGGAAAAGAGTAATTGCGACCATTGAAGTCCATCTGGCAAATGGCACTCCCAGATGGAAAAACAGACTATGACAAATATCCGCACGAACACTGCACCCAAGCAAGCAACCCGCAACGAGAAAAATAGCATCCAACGAAGCTTTTAAACAAGGCAAAAAACGTTGCTAGAATGCCCAGAGCGTTTCCAAGCAGACCACAAGCAGGCCAATATTCGAAATTCGAATTATTTAATCGTCTGAATAAACGCTCGAGTGGATCTGGTATCGCCTATCACCAACCAGACCACTTCTGGCTGCTTTGATTCCGGGATAGAGAGCCGAGAACGACTAAAAAATATCGCTAGTATGTTCGTAAATATACATCAATGTCCGGAGACCTATCAGGGTCTTATCTTCTGAACCAACGTTTCTCCTGCTCTTGATGCGCAACAGTTTTCAACCGGACTTCCACCGCTCTGGCGGCCGGAGGTCCAGTCTGTTGCTTGTTACAACATGGCACTACACTTTATCGCATTTGGCCTCTACACCGGGATGTAAAAAGACCAAGCCGACTCGCGTCAACCTGGTCAGTGAATCACAGCATATACTTCGCGTCGGCCTCATGATCCTCACTTGTAAGAATCTTTGGTCCGTCATTCGTAATAACCAAGGTGTGCTCATACTGGGCGCAGTCAGAGCCATCAGCAGTGACGTAATATTCCCAGTCATCGTTGGGCACCTGCTTAGCCTTGATCTTCCAGGTCCCAGTGGTGATCATCGGCTCAATCGTGATGGTCATCCCCGCCTTAAGGCGAAGACCATGGCCCGGTTCACCGTAGTGAGGAACGTTTGGCGCTTCATGCATGGTCGGCTGAATACCATGACCAATCAGCTCACGAACATCGCCATAGCCCATCTCGTCTTCGGTGTAATGCTGAATCGCATAACCGATATCGCCAAGCCGATTACCAACGACTGCTTGGTCAATGCCGAGATACAAGGCTTTCTTAGTGACTTCCATCAACTTTTGACGTTTCGGTGAAATCTTACCAACTGCGTATGTCCAAGCGGAGTCGGACATATAGCCTTGCCAGTTAACTACCGTATCAACGGTGACAATGTCACCATCCTTGAGGTAAAGACCCTTACGAGGAACCGAATGCGCAACCTCATCGTTGATGGCGACACAAGTGGCGTACTTATACCCCTCAAACCCCAGCTCAGCAGGAATGGCTCCGTGAGATTCAATGTACTCGCGGCCAACTTTTTCAATTTCCCAGCTTGACACCCCGGGCTTGATGATTTTCTTCACGGCATGATGCATGCCCGCAAGAATCTCCCCAGACTTGGCCATACCTTCAATTTCACGATCAGACTTTAATGTGATCAAAAACTTGCATCTCCCTAATTATTTTACTGATGCGACGTACTTGGCCAAACCATCTTCAAGCGGCGTGTGCGTCATGAAACCTAGTGCGTTAATCTTCGAAGCATCCGCAAACGAATCGTGAATGTCACCGGAGCGCCCTGGCTTGAAACTAGCATTTAATTTCTTGCCCGTCAAACTTTCCAGCTGCTTGGCAACCGTCATTAGACTGGTTTGCTTACCATTGGCAATGTTGAAAACATCATTTCGGGCCGCTGGCGTCTGTAATAAACCACGAATGGCATTGACGACATCACCAACATAAACGAAGTCCCGGGTTTGTGACCCGTCCCCAAAGAAGGAAAATGGTTTATCATTTGTTAGGCAGTCCAGCATAATCGACAGCACCCCACTGTAAGGTGAGGCTGGGTTCTGCTTAGGCCCATAAACGTTGAAGAAACGCGCACAAACCATCGGCATATCATACAGCCGACCATAGTTAATGATAGCCCGCTCAGTCGCATACTTATCAACTGCGTATTGCGTGAGCGGCTGAACCGCCTGATCCTCGCGCTTCGGCATCTCTGGTAGCTGACCATAGACCGCCGCACTGCTTGAAAAGAAGAGCTTTTTGAATGGCAGCTTCTCTCGGCGAAGCGTCTCAATGATGTTCAGATTGGCTTCTTGATTGACCTGATGTGTTTCGTAGGGCCGCTCAACCGAATCGGCCACACTGGCAATTGCAGCAAGTAAAACATAGTAATCAAACTTGTTTTCAATCACCAACTGACTCATGAACTCATGATCCGTAATCGTGTGCTGAATAAAAGTGACACGATCCGACTGCGGAATGTTGTTCACACTGCCCATGGATAAATCATCGACCACTGTGACTGTCGTGTCTGGTGCCTGAAGCAAAAGCTCAACCAGGTTTGAACCAATAAATCCGGCTCCACCTGTGATTAGATAACTAGCCATACGACGCCTCCATCAGTTAGTAAATACTCCATTAGTAATTTTAACACAAACGGCCATCCCTCAACGGTCTGGCCACAAAGCAATATTTTAGCAGACGATCAGGAAGGAAAAATCTTCACTTTAAGAATCCGCAAAATGTCTCTCAGCTATAGAGAAATAGGTGATTACTGCCCTGTACAGAACCTTTATAAGCAGTACTCCGGTAGACTAACCTATGAAAGTCGAGCAAGAAATCTTTCAAAAACACATTAAATCTGCTAGATCATTCTTCAGTACTGACCCGCACACAGAATGTGCTCAGACAGACGACTACTGTTCCTTTAGAAGAAGCATATCTGCTATAATCATTCGGTTAGAATGAGCATATCAAGACAAGCAAAACAATGAAGGGACAATAAATAATGCCAACTGCAAAAATTGTTTACGCCAGCCTAACTGGCAATAATGAAGAAATCGCCGATATCGTGGCGGAAGAGCTTGAGAAGTACGGCTACACCGTTGATGCTACCGAAGTCAGCCAGGCCATGGCTGAGGATTTCAAAGACGCAGAAATCTGTGTCACCGCAACTTATACATACTCTGACGGGGATGAAGGTATCCTGCCAGACGAATCACTAGACTTTTATGATGACTTAAAGGAAACCGATCTTAAAGGCAAGGTTTACGGCTGCTGCGGCAGCGGTGATCACTTCTACGACGATTTTGCGACCGCCGTCGATGACTTTGACAAGGCCTTCGCCCAATCTGGGGCGACTAAGTGCGCTGACAACGTCAAAATCGACCTCTCCCCTGAGGCCGACGACATCAAAGCACTCGAAAAGTTCACCAAGCAACTAGTCGATAAAGCCAAAGAACTGAATGTCTGATTCGCAGACTTGAATCAATCTTTGCTAGAAGACAATTAGCTTGTGCGCTGCTGATTCTTCGCGGTACAATGACCACATTAAAGGAGGCACGGTAATATGAGCATTTATGATTACACTGTCACTCTGGAAGACGGCACCAAGTACCCACTAAGCAAGTATCGCGGTCAGCCCATGGTCATTGTTAACACCGCCACGAAATGCGGCTTTGCCCCACAATTCGGCCAACTGGAAGAAATTTACAAGCAGTTTCAAGATCAGGGACTCATCATTCTGGGCTTTCCTTCTGATCAGTTCCACCAGGAAATTGGCGATGGTAAGGCAGCCGCGCAGGCCTGTCGCACCACGTATGGCGTCACCTTCCCAATGCATGAAGTCGGACCGGTTAACGGCGAAGACGCCCAGCCGCTGTTCAAATTTTTGACCGAACAGGCACCAGGCGCTTTAGGCTCAAAGAAAATTAAGTGGAACTTCACCAAGTTCCTAGTCGACCGCGAAGGCAACGTGATTGAACGATTCGCCCCAAAGACGAAACCCAATGACATGCTTCCAGCCATTAAAAAGCTGCTATAAATCACGAAAGGACTCACCCAACTGTCAGTTGCAGTCGAGCAAGTCCTTTTTGCGTTGGCCCGTGGGTGAATCCCACTGCTCAATTTTTACTTAAACAAGTCATCCGTCCGCCGTGCCACCAGTTCATCTCGGTTTTTCCGCATGAAATCGTGGACTTTCCCCTTACTACTCTTAGGGTGCCCGCCGTAGTACTCAGCAATGATGGCGTTGACGACAACCCCGATCAACCACAGCATCGCCATCACGTCCAGCCACAGCAGCAAGGCAATCACCGTGGACAAGGTGCCATAGGTGGAGATTCGGGTGCCGAAGTGGCGCATGTACCAGGAAAAGACTTGGCCGAGCACCAACCAGCCGACCACGGTGAATGTCCCCCCAGGCAGGATCGTCCAAAATTTGATTCGAGCGTTGGGGAGAAAGAAGTCGATGACGAAGATGATCAGGAACAGTGACGACAACGTTACCGGCCAGCGCCAGGTGTTAAACGTGTCGAGCCACGCCGTCGACAAGTGCAGCAACGGAACAAGCCACTCAAGAAACTGGCGACCAAACGTGTACATCACCATGACCCCACCCAGCATCAGCACCAAGATAAACAGCATCAGCATCGAAAGCAGCCGCTGCACCAGATAATTCTGCCGCGGCTTGACGTCATACGCGCGGTTAAATCCGGTTTTCAGCCCATTCACCGCGAGGCCTGCAGTCCATAAGGTGACCAGCCCAGCGGCGGAAAGTACTGAACCGGACGAGGTAGCAATCAGGTTTTTGATAATGGGATTGATAAAGTTCATCACGTCGGTCGGAATCACTTGGGTCAGGTATCCTTGGATCTGAGCGTAGCTGAACCCAAAAAATGGCAACAGGTTCCCGACCACAATGAATATTGGAAACAGTGAAAGCAAAGTATAGTAAGCCAGTGCAGCTGACATGACCCCGATCTGCGCATCCATCACGCGGTCGTACATGAGCTTAATTGCCTCACGTAGCTTGATGCCGCGAGAGACGCGGATGCTGGCCAAGGGAATCTGCCCTGAATGCACGGCCTGCTTCTGGGCCTCAGTAAGTTTCACTTTTCGCCTACTGCTGTGCTTGATCACCGCTTTTGGCCCACTGCTGCTCATCACTGTTCCCTCCCTTCACCACCGCCATCTTCTTTGATTATACCAAACTAACAATCGCCCACGTCAGGAAAGTGTATAGGTCGCCGAAAAGTAGGCGGCCACGAGTTTCTGCGCATAAAAGCAGCCCGACCGCCGCAGTGGCAGTCGGGCTGTTGAATGCTGACCACGGCCAACCGGCCTCGTGGCTGAACCTGGCGGCTATTTCAAATCAATCGCCGTCTGCAGCGCCTTCAGCGGATCCGTGCTGGACACCGTGTAAAGGGCATTGCCCTCACGCCAGGACACCGAATTATTCCGGGTGTTAGTGGTCGTGGTGGTCAGGCTGATGGCGCCGTGCCCAGCCGGCACCGGCAGCATCTCTTTGCTCAGCAGACTGGTGACTTGGTTCGCCAGCGGCAGCGGTTTTTCGCCGTTGATGGTTGAGGACTGCAGCGACAGCGACCAGCGCCCTTCCGCCCAAGTCAGGTAAGTTGAACCAGCCGCACCTTCCTCGGTGGCGGTCAGATGATCGCCCACACTGACGGTCGGCAGACCCGCCTGGACCGCCCGATAGTTGATCTGCGCCTCGGCAGCGGCGGGGGTCGTGTACGTTGTCTTCTTAATGGCGACCGGTGCGATCAACCCGTCCAAACTGGCATCGTTGAATGGCAGCGCGCGGCCCTCGCTCAGGTACAAGCCGTAGTTTTGGCTGTTGCCAATGGCTTGCACGTTCAAACTCTTGCCGGCCGCCGCCGTGTAGCTGCTCGGGAACTTAGCCCCAGGTAGTTTTGCTTGCACGGCCTGCTTCACCTGGGTCAGCCGGTCGACCGGCTTGCTGCTGGCCGTTGCAGGACTGCTGCTGGTACTGCTGGAAGACGCAGCCGCCTTAGACGTGGTGGCCGACTGCGCCGTTTTCTGACTCTTATGCTTTTTAGTCGCCTTTTTGACGACCTTGCTGGAACTGGCCTTGCTGCTGGATGAATCGTTTGTGCTGGACGAATTGCCGCAGGCCGCGGTTCCCAAGACCAAGAGCGCCAGTGGAATAATCAGAATGCTTTGTTTCATGATTGTTCGCCTCCAAGGTAAATTGCTTGCAAGTCTATTGTAACCGAATTCACGGCCACGAGCAGTGATTCCGGAGACGTCTTACACAAACGTTAAAATCGGCTGAGCAGGCCCTTATAGGAAGTCAACCAGGGTCAGCGTCAACTGGTTAGGCCGCACGAGGATGAACTCGTACTGGCCAGCATGCAGGAAAAACTGCTGCACTGCTGGTACCGGCGCGTCGAAATAGGCCGCGTAGACAAACCGCCGCGGCTGCATGTGCAATGCGAGCCCAAGACTCGCGTGCGCGACCAACTGCGCGGCCTGGGCCGCGAAGATGCCCCTTTGAAGCGTGTCGTCTGGCGCCACCGCACTGGGCAACGGCTGCCATGCATCTGAAAAACTGAACAATAAGCTGATCAGCCCCTGGTCGGTGACCGTGATCACCGGCCGTTCAGCAGCCATTTCCACCACCAGCGCACTGAGTGTCGTCGCCATCGCCAAGCCCCCGCTTTTCCTTTTTGAGCCCAGCGTAGGGAGTTTTGGCCAGTGAGTCAACGAATTCGACTCCAGCAAAAAGGCGCCGCATCGACCGGCGCCTTGAAGCGCTCAACTGTCATACTTCTCAATGAACGCCGCGTAGTCGGCCGTCACCTGGTGCAGGTAATCCTTGGCCCAGTGCTGGATCGCGGCGTCAAAGTCCTTGTTCATGTAGCCGGCGGCCACGGCGGCCATGGGACTTTGCGCGTGCGCCATCGCCAGCAGGTACCCGCACACCCGGCAGTAGGCCTGGTACTGGGTCCACGACAACGCCGAAACGTCGATCGACCCTTTCATGTCGCGGAACTGGCGAACGTAAAAGCTTTTGCCGAAGGCGTTGAACCAGCCCAGGAACGGATCCGAGGCCTTTTGCAGAATCTGCGTGGACGAAATGATGCGCTGGCCTTCGCTGACTTCCTGGTTCAGCGTGACTTCCAAGCGCGACGGCAGCAGGTCCCGGCGCCTTGGCAGCGCCTCTTTGACCTGCAGAACCAGGTGCGAGCCGCCCAGCCCTGTCAGCAGCATCAAATAACTGCTGGTGCCAAAACTGCCAATCCCAACCGAGTGGCGAATGATGTCGGTAATGTGGTACTGACCAAGCAGCAGCGCCACATCCGCGCGGGTGGTTTGCTGGTACTGCAAGAACCCGTGCATCATCGCAATTTCTTGCCCTTGCTCAAGGTGAACCGACCTTGGCGGATCGTCCTTAAAGCGCAGGTGGGTGCCGTGCATCACGGTGAACTTCTTGACGACCGACTCGTTATCGCGATTGGCCGCCTTTTTGACCACGTCGCGGACAAACTGTGCATCCTCTTCGGCCGGCAGCTCGGCCACCAAGTTGTCGACCGCTGTGCTGGCGTAAAACCGTTCCAACGCCCCGGTCTTGAAGGCCTTTTTCAACGTCTTGCGGTAGGTGCGCGCGACGTCTTTCACCAGCTGATCGACCGCCGCCTCGCCGAAGTGCTCCTGGCCGCCGAAAAGATAAATCGACGTGGTCAGCCGCTTGACATCGAATTCAAAGGAGTTTGGCGCAGCCTCATCGAAATCGTTGAGGTCAAACAGCATATTGCGCTCAGGCGACGCGTAGAAGCCGAAGTTCTGCAGGTGGGCATCCCCGTCCGTCAGCACGCGCAGGTGCGACTGCGGCTCGTGGCTGAGGTCATAGGCCATTAGCTCCGCGGTTCCGCGGAAAAAGGCCGCTGGGTTGGCCCCCATTTTCTGGTGCCGCTGCGGCAACAACTCCTGGATCAGGTTGGCCTCAATCGCGTCAATAAACGCCACCGGGTCTCGCTGAATGATGGGCCGATCGCCCAGCGAAGACAGCGGCACAGTCTCCCGCTGCGCCTTGCCCAGATCATGTAAGGCGGCGATGTTGGTGATGTTGGTCTGCCGCTGAAGCTTCTTGAGTTCTTCGATCATTTCCGCTCGCATAAAATCACCCGCTTTCCGCTTTCAACTTAGCGCAAGCAATAAACTTGTGCAAGCGCATAAAAAAAGAAAGCCGGAGCGACTCTCTCATGGTGCTGACATTATTTATTCTGCTTTTTTCAGTGCGGCGCGCAGATCCATTTTGACGGAATCCTTGGCGAAGCGCTTGTTCACGATGAAGTCGTGAATCACGGCCTGCAGGATCTCGATCATCTGCTCCCGCGAGATCTCAATGAAGTCCGGGGCCATCAGGTTGGCGATGCCGGTCGCAACGATCCACAGCCCAGAGATGGTGTTGCGCCGCTGCTCCTCACTGATTTGTTCCGCCGGCGCGTAGTCGTCAAGCCGCTCAATGGCAGTGTGGAAGGCAAACTCCCGCATGTCCTCGACCCCGAAGTGATCCTCGATGAACACCGCCCGGTAAAGTGCCGGGTTATCGAGCGCAAAATTGATGTACGCCAGTCCCAGATCCACGATGGGATCGGTGGTGAAGCGGCGGCTCATTTTGACTTCCAGCGTCTGCTTGATTTCGTCCAGCACCGCCTGCTTCAGATCCGCCATGTTGGTGAACTCGAGGTAAATCGGCTGCGTCGAGCACCCCATTCGCTTGGCGATGTTGCGCGCAGTAAAGTGTTTAAAGCCCTCTTCGACCACCAACGCATACGCCGCATTAAGAATTTGATCATGCGTAATTGTTTTTTTCCGTGCCATAATAGTTCCCCCTATTTGCCGGATATTCTATTGAAACATAAACCCCCTACACAAAATGCTTACACTTACCTCGTTATTTTAACAGATTAGGGTATAAAGACAATGAATATCTAACAATTTTTATAATAATGTGATGGCCGCTGTAACCTTTGGTGTCTAAGCTTCACCCGCTATCTTTGCCTGGGTGAACAACTGTTGTGCACGCGTTATCTTGAGGCGTGATCCGGACCGGCGCAGTGTTGTGAAAATCGCGGAAAAACCACCCTGACGATAAGAAAACAAAAACTCATTCCCCAGTTTACAATTCAAGTGCAACACCTTAGCGACTAGACCAAAAAGGCCATG
>NZ_AYZJ01000045.1:0-6716 GCF_001436615.1 Lacticaseibacillus camelliae DSM 22697 = JCM 13995 | reverse complement strand
ATGGCCTTTCTGGTCTAGTCGTCAGGGTGTTGCACTTGAATTGTAAACTGGGGGGGGATGATTATTTGCAAATGCTGGCATATATACTGCGGTTTGAGTCACCACGCGGCGTCTTTTTGTTTCCAGAGAAGCAAGGTAAGCCTTCTTTGAGCCTCTTACAAGTGCTTAAGGGAATAAATAGTCCTTATGAAGTCCGGCGAGATCCTCAAATTGATGTCTTAAAAATTGGCTTACCCATCCCACAAGCAGATGCTGATTATCAAACTTTTGTTGCGGACATGGAGCAAAACGAGAAACAACTAAAATGCAGGCTTATGACCTTTATTTAAACCCCGCATGTATGTGTGCTAAATCAGCAATACATTCTTCCAGTTCAGGCAAAGAAGTCTCATAATGGAAGACAGACAGTTTCACTTCTGTTCAAACGCACTGTGGAGGTAGAGCAATGAGTGGCAACTTTGAGTACTTGCAGGAAAACGAAGACAGCTTGGCGTATTTTCAATTAGCGAAGTCTATTGAACAAGAATACGCAATGGGGGATTACGGCTCAGAACTGGCGTCTGCTCGCAGGATCGCGGAAAACATTGTGAAATTTGTTCTGGATCAAAACTATCTGAACAATGACGACACTTTTGCCCAAAATTTGAAAACAATCAAAGTTCATCATCTCATTGACTCGCGGGTTCTTGATTTACTTTACGATATCAAGAAAGTGGGTAATGAGGCTTCACATAGTCTGAACCAATACGAAAAGAAAGATGGGCTTGAGGCTTTACGACAAATCATCACATTGTTGTATTGGTTTGCTAGTGCGTATTGTGACTACCAAGGTGAGGTTCCGCCGTTTTGGAAGCCTGTTCTATATTCGACGGCAGAACGACAAGTCGTCTATGCCCTTTCAGCAGATAATTCAGATGGATACTGGCCTCGATACAATGGCTTGGAAAAGGTTGGCAAAACGACTGCTGGTCAGGATTTGGAAAAGGACTGGTCTGCAAACAGTCAATATTTGAGGAGTGAGGCTCACCATCGGATTAGTCAGTACATGCGTACAGCAGCGGTTCCGTATAATTTGGACTGGGTAGAGCTTGCCTACCGGAAAGATACTAATACCTGGTTTGATGACCGCGCAGTCCACGATGTTTTGGAAAAATCGGGATACCGGCGGGACGAAGCGTTAAGGGACAAAACTGGTGCGCGTGAGTGGTTTAAGGTCGATGTTGATCATGTGAAAGAAGCCATTGCGGCTGTTAAGGCAGGGCGTGAATCGATAGACGGACCTGTAACAGAGACAAGTGAAATTCAACTGCGTCCTGAACAAAAAGACGCAGTGGAGAAAACAGAAAAGACTTTTAAATCAAAATATAAGATGCTGTGGAATGCCAAGATGCGCTTTGGCAAGACGCTGTCTGCGTTACAGTTGATCAAAAATGAAGGTTATAGCAAAGTACTCATCATGACCCATCGTCCAGTTGTGGCCGATGGGTGGTTTGAGGACTTTGAGAAGATCGGTATGCCCAGTGCTGGATATAAATATGGGTCAAAGCGAGATCAGGACCTGTCTCTCGAGGCTTTGCAGAGAGAGGCCACTAAATATGTCTACTTTGCTAGTATTCAAGACCTTCGTGGGTCGAAAGCATTTGGCGGAACGGTCGCTGATAAAAATCAGCTGGTCAAAGATATAGAATGGGACCTTGTCATTATTGACGAGGCACACGAAGGGACGCAAACCGATTTAGCACAACAGGTAATCGATGGCGTCGTCAAGAAGGATTACACACGCGTGCTTGAATTGTCGGGGACTCCATTTAATCTGATTGACCAGTATGAGCCAGACCAGGTTTATACTTGGGATTACGTTATGGAACAGCAGGCAAAATATTCATGGGACAGTGAGCACCCGAATGGTGAGCGTAACCCGTATATTGGATTACCGGCAGTTTCAATGTATACTTTCGAAATGAAGAAGCGTTTCGAGGATCAGAACTTCCTTGACGATGATAAATCATTTAACTTTCGAGAGTTCTTCAAAGTAGATGATGAGACGGGTGATTTTGTCTATGCCAACAAAGTCAGAAAGTTTCTAGACAATATCTCTAGCCCTGATGGAAGATCAAACTATCCATTTGCGACTCGCGAATTCAGAAGGAGCTTACGCCACACCCTTTGGTTAATGCCATCAGTTAAATCTGCCAGAGCAATGAAAAAGATGCTAGACGAGCATCCTGTTTTTAGCTCGTATAATGTCGTCAATATTGTTGACAAAGATACTAGTGACAATATTGTTGTCGCTTCAGATTCTGACGTTAAGCGCGTAAAAGATGCTATAACTGACCACCCGGCTCGAACCCTAACGATTACTTTAACAGTTCGTAAGATGACCACTGGTGTCACAATCAAGCCCTGGACTGGCGTTATATTCTTATCCAATACAAACAGTGCCATGCAATACTTACAGGCTGCATTCCGAGCTCAGACGCCTTATGAGGATGAGGAGTTTGGGCGTAAGACAAATTGCTATATTTTCGATTTTGCGCCAGATCGTGCTTTGAAAGTGATGGCTGCATCTCGTCAGATGAGTACTGGAGTGGGCAAGTTGCAGACCTCAGATCAGCGATCCAAGCTCGGTGAGCTATTAAACTTCTTGCCAATTATTGGTGAAGAAGGGCAGGGTATGAAGGCTTATAAGGTCGATACCTTGTTGACTCAACTGAAGAAAGTATACGCAGAAAAGGCAGTCCAATCTGGCTTTGACGACGATTCATTATATAACGATGAACTCTTGAAGCTGACGAGTGATGACCTTAAGATGTTCAATGATATTAAAGCAATTGTTGGGCAGACAAAGGCTGATCGAAAACCCAATGTGATTGATGTCAACCATCAAGGCCTTGATGACGAACAATACGAAAAAGCCACTAGAGCAGAAAAAAAGCCAAGGAAAGAACGTACGCCTGAGGAACAAGCCGTTATAGACCAAAAAAATGCACTTAAGAAACAACGCAAATCGATGATTTCAGTATTGCGTGGAATTTCGATTCGCATTCCTATGATGATTTATGGTATGGATATCGATATTGATAAGGATGTTGATATCGATAAGTTCATTGACCTTGTCGACAACAAATCATGGACGGAATTTATGCCAGTTGGAATTACAAAGGAAAAGTTTCGACAAGTTGTGAAATATTACGATCCGGAGGTTTTTTTAGAGGCTGGTCGCATTATTCGACACAGGGTAAAGTTGTTGGATGAAGCGGATCCTCTTGACAGAACTATGCAGATAGCAGAAATTTTTGGCACGTTCAAAAATCCTGATAAGGAAACAGTTCTTACGCCTTGGCGTGTCGTCAACATGCAAATGGGGGAAACTCTTGGTGGCTTAACATTCTTTGATGACTCGTATCAAAGTTCCATCGAGGATGGAAAACAGATTGTAAAATGGCGCAATACTCCACTTACTGAGCAGATTTTAAACGATGATACTCGTATACTGGAGATTAATTCTAAGACAGGACTCTACCCCCTATATGTCGCTACATCACTGTATTATCAAGGATTCGAGCGGCTTAATAACAGCACGGGTGGACAATTCTCAGCCAAAGATCAGGAGAACATATGGGAACACATTTTAAGTACTAATGTCTTTGCAGTAGCCAAAACACCAATGGCGAAAACTATAGCTGAACGGACGTTAACTGGATATAAAAATTATCCAACACATGTGGTTTATGTGGACAACATTATCGAGTTAGCTCGGCAAAATATCCATGATTGTATTGAGACCATAAAGGAGAAATTTGGGTTTATGAAATTTGATGTTGTTATTGGTAATCCTCCTTATCAGGAGCAGTCAGCAGGACTAAATACGAAACAGCCTTCTATTTATAATTACTTTATGGATTTGTCATATGGTTTAGCGCCTAAGGCAGTCTTAATAACGCCAGCCAAATTTTTATCTAATGCTGGGGACACACCAAAGTCTTGGAATGAGAAGATGTTACACGATAAGCATTTGAGAATCGTTCATTACGAGCAAAATAGTTCAAAAATATTTCCTAATACAGATATTAAAGGCGGAGTGGTTATAACTTTAAGAGACGAGACAAAAGATTTTGGAGAGATAGGTATTTTTACCCCTCTACCTCAGCTGCAGAGCATTTTGAAGAAGGTTTCTGCGAAATCTGAACAATCGTTCAGCGAAATCGCGTTCTCGAGTACGAGCTATAAATTCTCGGAGAAATTACTTGAGGATCACCCTGACATTGAAAAGCGTCGACCGCTTGGACATAAATATGATATTGCCCCAAACGTTTTTGAGGTACTACCGGAAATATTTTTTGATCAAAAACCTTCAGATTCTGTTGAGTACATAAGGATTCTTGGACGACTTCATGGCGAACGAACCTATAAGTGGATTAGACGCTCTTATGTCAAAGACCACCCTAATCTTGATAAGTACAAGGTAATCGTGCCTCATTCAAATGGGAGTGGAGCACTAGGCGAAGTTGTCAGTACCCCACAAGTGGGGTACCCCACTTGTGGGTACCACCCAAACATTTATGACATTCGGAGAGTTTGATTCAAGGACTCAGGCGGAAGCAGCACTTAAGTATGTAAAATCCAAATTTGCTAGAGCAATGTTGGGAGTACTAAAGGTAACTCAGCATAACCCGATTTCAGTATGGAAGAAAGTACCTTTACAGGATTTTTCATCTCATTCTGATATTGACTGGAGTCAATCTGTTAACAAGATAGATCAACAGCTCTTCAAAAAATATGGACTCAATCAAGATGAGATCTCGTTCATCGAAGAAAAAGTTCAGGAGATGGATTGATGGCTGACGAAAAATTGATCAAATCTAATGAGCGTGTAAAGGAACACGGGGAGGTCTTCACTCCTAAGAGAGTTGTGGATGTTATGCTCAATCAGCCAGAACTTAAAGGTGAGCTGCATTCATTGACTGCAACTTTTCTTGAGCCTGCAGCTGGTGAAGGTGCATTTTTAACTGAGATACTTTCTCGTAAACTCGTTGTAGCTGAGAAACTGTCTGATTCCATTATTGAATTTGAAAACAATGCATTAACTGCTCTAACCTCATTATACGGTATTGAATTATTGACAGATAATACAGAATTGCTTGTAACGCATATGTATCATGTGTTTTATCAGAAATATACTCAGCAATTGGGCAAGTATAAGTCAAGGGAAAATAAGAAAGTTGAGAAAAGCGCTTCAACGATTATTAAGGCTAATATGGTTCAAGGAGACGCCCTAACAGGTAAAAATAAAAATGGTAATGAAATCGTTTTTAGCCGATGGATTTTTTTAAAAGATAAAAATGATATAAGAAAAGTTCGACGAACTGAATATACGCTTAAATCAATAGAAGAGGATGGTCCATCACTGGATGGCTTAAGTCATGGAAATAAGGCTGAGGAACTCACTTTATTTGAGGTTGATGAGCCTGGTAACAGTCATGCCAACTATAGATATTCAGTGGTCTCATTATTCGATGTGTACAAAGAGACTAAGGTTACTATACCTCAGAAGTTTGATTGATCTAGAAACTCCTAATGTTATGTGAAGGGGGAAGAATGATGAATGAAGAGTATCGTTCGTTTAAAAATAGCTTCGAAACTTTCTTGAACTCAGATGAGCGTACTGCTGTAATTCGTGGCGTTAATGACAGCGACAAGATCATAATGGTCTGGTTAGGGTTAAAAGCGCATAGCGAGACCATGCACGGGACAGTTCTGGTAAATGGTTTTGCTCGCGCTAAAGAGCTTTTATCAGAGGCCTTAGAGACAAAAATTTCAACGAAACTATATTCTTGGATAAGTCTCCTGTGTGAGTGACTGTTAAATTTGGCAAATATTCAACCGTTGATAGTAGACCGTTTGGTGAGAATGAGGATTTTGCACTTTTTTATACAGTAGAAACGGTGCTTATTGATGACAACAAAAAGCAGCGTCTTCTCAGCCATATTAAGAACTCTAGAGCAACGCATAATATTATAGTGCTCACAAATGATTTTAGCGATATTGAAGCATCCTTTCAGTCTCTAATTGACGTGCAGATTGTGCTTGACACATCTAGGTCACACAGCGAGGAATATGGCAACGTTGTGCGAAACCTCGCCGAACAGGGACTTCGCTACCTTATTGAGTTGATCAGGGATAGTTTTTCTGTGGCGGTGGAAACTCCATTAGAATTTTTTAGCCAATATTCTGATTTTCATTGTTATGTCCACTTTAGGCTGAATATTATTGAATTCTTTGAGGTACTGAAAGGAAAAATAGATTATGCCAACAATCCAATGGTTGAACCAAGGCTGATTGGCAATGCTACTCATGGTGGGTATGGGATCTCTGATAAAGCTGAATGAAAATTAGCAAAAAAGCCCGTAAATTCGGGCTTTTTAATTGCTCGCAAATTTTATCGATAACTCGTGGGATGATTCGGCAGGGCATCGGTAGAGGCTGATTCTAAGCAATGCTTGGCAAATAAAATCAGTTTTTGCCCACGTTTTTGCCCACATATTTCGTTGAACAGTACCCGGGTATTTACTTGGACTTTGAATACTCACATGCCCATAATTCGCTGGCAATACTGAATTTGTTGGGTTCTTTGTTTCTCCGTCGTTGCGCAAGTTGTGCGTGAAGGCGGCCATTCGAATTTACCACCCGTGCCATGGATCTTACCACCTTCTGCC
>NZ_AYZJ01000044.1:0-1776 GCF_001436615.1 Lacticaseibacillus camelliae DSM 22697 = JCM 13995 | reverse complement strand
TCCTCTCAAAACTAAACAAAGTTTCATGTGATAGGTTTCCGTGATGCTTACGCATCTGTCCTTAGAAAGGAGGTGATCCAGCCGCAGGTTCTCCTACGGCTACCTTGTTACGACTTCACCCTAATCATCTGTCCCACCTTAGACGGCTAGCTCCTCAAAGAGGTTACCCCACCGGCTTCGGGTGTTACAAACTCTCATGGTGTGACGGGCGGTGTGTACAAGGCCCGGGAACGTATTCACCGCGGCATGCTGATCCGCGATTACTAGCGATTCCGACTTCGTGCAGGCGAGTTGCAGCCTGCAGTCCGAACTGAGACCGGCTTTAAGAGATTAGCTTACCCTCGCGGGTTCGCAACTCGTTGTACCGGCCATTGTAGCACGTGTGTAGCCCAGGTCATAAGGGGCATGATGATTTGACGTCGTCCCCACCTTCCTCCGGTTTGTCACCGGCAGTCTTACTAGAGTGCCCAACTGAATGCTGGCAACTAGTCATAAGGGTTGCGCTCGTTGCGGGACTTAACCCAACATCTCACGACACGAGCTGACGACAACCATGCACCACCTGTCACTATGTCCCCGAAGGGAACGCCTGATCTCTCAGGTTGGCATAGGATGTCAAGACCTGGTAAGGTTCTTCGCGTTGCGTCGAATTAAACCACATGCTCCACCGCTTGTGCGGGCCCCCGTCAATTCCTTTGAGTTTCAACCTTGCGGTCGTACTCCCCAGGCGGAATGCTTAATGCGTTAGCTGCGGCACTGAAGGGCGGAAACCCTCCAACACCTAGCATTCATCGTTTACGGCATGGACTACCAGGGTATCTAATCCTGTTCGCTACCCATGCTTTCGAGCCTCAGCGTCAGTTACAGACCAGACAGCCGCCTTCGCCACTGGTGTTCTTCCATATATCTACGCATTTCACCGCTACACATGGAGTTCCACTGTCCTCTTCTGCACTCAAGTTTCCCAGTTTCCGATGCACTTCTTCGGTTAAGCCGAAGGCTTTCACATCAGACTTAAGAAACCGCCTGCGCTCGCTTTACGCCCAATAAATCCGGATAACGCTTGCCACCTACGTATTACCGCGGCTGCTGGCACGTAGTTAGCCGTGGCTTTCTGGTTGGATACCGTCAACGTCTGAACAGTTACTCTCAAACGTGTTCTTCTCCAACAACAGAGTTTTACGACCCGAAAGCCTTCTTCACTCACGCGGCGTTGCTCCATCAGACTTGCGTCCATTGTGGAAGATTCCCTACTGCTGCCTCCCGTAGGAGTATGGGCCGTGTCTCAGTCCCATTGTGGCCGATCAACCTCTCAGTTCGGCTACGTATCATTGCCTTGGTAGGCCGTTACCTTACCAACTAGCTAATACGCCGCGGGTCCATCCAAAAGCGATAGCTTACGCCATCTTTCAACCAAAGACCATGTGGTCTAAGGGTTTATGCGGTATTAGCATCTGTTTCCAAATGTTATCCCCCACTTAAGGGCAGGTTACCCACGTGTTACTCACCCGTCCGCCACTCGGTGTTAATAAAATCCTTCGGTGCAAGCACCTCAGTCAATCATCAACGCCTCGTTCGACTTGCATGTATTAGGCACGCCGCCAGCGTTCATCCTGAGCCAGGATCAAACTCTCATATAAAATGAGTTATTTGAATAGCTCGATTTGTTGTTTATTGCGAATTGACTTCGCTCATGTTAATTAATTCTTTTCAACTTTCATTGAAAAGCCCTATCACATTTACGAAACTTTGTTCAGTTTTCAAAGGACTACCTTG